>NZ_DDGH01000014.1:0-19716 GCF_002337565.1 Rhodopirellula sp. UBA1907
TCGACTTTGGTGGAACCATCGGGAGCGACGAGCACTTGAATGATCTTCATGGCTCAGGCTCCCAGTTGGATCGACAGCTGGATGTTGCCATCACGGAGCGGTCGCTCAGTAACGAAGTATCCTTTGCGGCGAGCTTCCAGCTTGGTCTTCTCGACGGCGTAGGCCTGCAAGAACTGATCAAGCTCTTTCTGGTTACCCCAATAGCCCTGGTAGTTGTCAAACTTCGACTCCCCGGTCTTCAGATCGAAGACGACCGGGTACCGCCACTTGGGAAGCCGAACGGCTAACCCGCAAACGGTCTGACTGAACAGCTTCACTTCACCCTCGACCGGCTCATCCAAGCCCAGTCGATCGCAAGCCTTCCGGACCGCCACTGCATCCAGAACGTGCGTCTCTATCACTACCGTGTGCGACACTGATTCAATCTCCCTGCGTACAAAAGTGCTGGTGGCAACGCTGCCACCTTCATCTCTATGTAGCGCACATCCTCGGCAGATTTAGCAAGTTGGCAGGCAGTTGAAGCCAATCGCCGAATGCGTGCATCGTTTCGTTGGACCGGTCGATGCTTGGGCTATGAGGGCAGGGGCGAGATATGTTCGTTTCTAGGTCTCTGCGGCCCTGAGGCGACGAACGTCTGACTCGCCCAGACGGAAAAAAGCGTTTTGCACGGCAAAACGCTGATTGCTTGAGACGAACGGTTGAAAAGTGCTCATCTACGCCGAGACCGCCTGAGAGCATCAAGCAATGCGATTTGGAGTGAAGAATACTTGCCGACCGCTAGAAAGCGGGTGGTGTGATGCCTTTGGCTTTCAGGGCGGCGAGGTATTTTTCGGGGTCGGCGACTAGCTTTTTGGCGCAGCCAGGGCAGCAGATGTAGACGGCTTTTCCGTTGACGTTGACCTTACCTGGGACGCCCATGCCGCCCAGCGGTTCGTCCATCACGGGACACGTCTTCTGTGCGGCGATGGCGGCGGCGTCGGCGAGCGTGGATTTAAAGACGCCCTCGCGCACCTGTTCGCCCTCGGCGGTGTAGTACTTGGTGAGGTACTGATCGGGTGAGGCTTCGACTTTCTTTGTGCAGCCCGCACAGCAGACGAAGAGTGACTTGTCACCGATTGTAATTTTGGGTGGCTTGCCCATCGAGCCGAGCGGTTGACCGCTGACGGGACAGGTTGCTTGCAGGCTGATAAGCAGTTCGTCGGAGAGCTTGCTGCTGGCGAGCTTGCCTATCGTATGAAAGATCAGAGGCTGGCTTCCGACATTAGTTATCTCGACATTCATATGCAACGTTTGGTCGACGACCTTGGAAAGGTCGACACCAACTCCAACCGCGAGATTCTTGAGCGTTTTGAGTTGGTAGGTGTATTCCTTCTCGCTGTCGCCGACTCGCAGTTTCAGTGTGCCAGTCGCGTCGGGCGGGGCGATCGGTTGATCGTTCTTGCCAAGGATCATGAACATAATGCCCTTTTCGGCGATCACTGTTTCAATGCGATGGTCGCCGACGGCTTGCAGGGTGCCGCCGTGCGGGCCAGTCGCCGCAGTGGCGTGGCTGTGTGCCGCATGGTCGTGCCCGGAGTGGACGTCCTGTGCGGTTGCGAATTGGGGCGACACAAACAGTGTGGCCGCGATAAATGCAGTGAGATTGCGAAAATTCATTGATATGGTTCCTTGAAAAAGCGTTCGTGCAGGGTGATGAATACGGGTTACTGATTCAATTTGGCGAGGTATTTGTCTGGGTCGGCAAGCAGTTTGTCTTTGCAGCCGTCGCAGCAAATCCACACCGACTTGCCATCCACATCGACCTTTTCGGGTGCTCCCATCGTTCCCAGCATCTCGCCGCTGACAGGGCACATGTGTTGGGCCATGGCGGACTTGTAGTCTTCCGGCGAAAGTTCTTTCAAACCGGGCATCATCTTGGCCATCGGCGAATCAACATCGACGGTTGTATGGTCGCCGTGATCGTGCTGGCTGTGGTCGTGGTCAGAATGATCGTCGGATATGCCACTGGCGGGAGCGGCCGGCGATGCGACGGGATCGGACTCCGGCGATGAGCATCCGTAGACGCCGATGGCGAGGAGCCCGGCTAGAAGCACGGGCACTATTTGTTTCGTTTTCATGTATTTGTCTTCGCAAAACTGGAAGGACGGACATCGGGTGGAACGTGCATTTCGATGCCTCGGGCGTGACTTTCTTCACGCGTCGCCGAAAGAATTCTCTTTTTCGGTCGAAACGGTGAAGAAAAAGGAAGGTCGCACATCCAAAACACTGAACAAGAGAAAGGTCCTCTGGAAAGCGAGCGGGTCATGTCAACAAACGATTGCCAAACAGTGCAGCGTTATCTGTCGGCTTACCACGACGGCGAGGTGTCGGCTGCGCAGAACGAGGCGATCGCGAAGCACGTCAAATCGTGTTCCGCGTGTGAGGCGGAACTGACCTCGTTCGAGTCACTTGGGGCGGCTCTCGATCAGTCGCCCGTGCCGGCCAAGCCGTCGGATCTGTGGCAGCGAATCGAACGTACGCTGCCAACCTTGGCCGAACCGGTGACCTTGTCGCGACGGCCAGTAATGCTGGCAGGACGGTTCGTAACTTGGGTTCGCGAGTCACCCTACGGAGCGGGCTTGGTGTCGATGGCAGCGTCGGTTTTGGTGCTATTGGGTGCGGGGCTGTGGTATGGGGGCGACAGAAACCACGACATGGCTGGCGGGGGAGCGATGGCGATGCGTGGCAGCGATGGTCATTCGCACGAGGGCGAAGAAGCGATGTCGGCGGAGCACATGATCGAGTTTGCCGGCGTGATGAATGACTATTTGCAGAAATTGCCCAACGACCCTGACGCTGCGGAACAGATGCTGCTGTCGAAGTATGGCGGCGAGACGGTCGATTCCGACGGGGCAGTCAAGTTGGTCGGCTATCGTCCGATCGTTGCGAGTGAGTTGCCAGCTGGCTATACGCTATCGTCGACCACCGTATTAAAGATGCCTTGCTGCACATGCGTGAAAGCGGTCTGCAAGCGGAACGACGGTTCGACCTTGGTCCTGTTTGAGCACGACGACGAAGAGGCGGCATGGTTTGGCGATCGGCCATCAAACATGGCGATGTGCGGAGACAAAGACTGCTGTCTCGTCGATCTCGATTCCAGTATCGCTGCAACTTGGAAACAAGGTTCCCGCAGCGTCACGGCGGTTGGCGTCCGCGATCAAGAGGAAGTGGCGACGCTAGTGAAATGGTTGGGCAAATCTTAGGACGGTCAGCATGAACGAATTTTTCAATCAACACCGTGGCAAGCTTTGGATCGCACAAGCGATTGCGTTCGTACTGATCGGCGTGATTGTTGCTTCTTGGTTTGACAGCAGGCCAGAACGAGCGAACGCGCCGGCGACTTCGGCGATGTCCAGTTCAGGCGAGGCGGAGAACAAGCCGACGATCTGGACTTGCAGCATGCATCCGCAAATCCGACGCGACGGTCCGGGAAGTTGCCCCATCTGCGGGATGGATTTGGTGCCGGTCAAGGAATCTGCCGGCGGCGTACGGACGGTGTCGATCAGCCCCGAGATCAAGAGCCTAATGAACGTTCAGGTCAGCCCCGTGCGTCGGCAATACGTGACGGCCGATGTTCGGATGGTGGGCAAGATCGAGTACGACGAAACACGACTTGCCCACATCACGGCTTGGGTTCCCGGCAGGCTCGAACGCATGTTCGTTGACTATACGGGCGTCGAAGTCAACAAGGGCGACCACATGGTGCAAATCTACAGCGAGGCACTCTACACCGCACAGGAAGAGTTGCTTGCCGCCACTCGGCGGGACCGGCCGCAAAGCTCATCGCGTTTCATCGAACCACTCGATCTTGCCGAATCCGCTCGCGAGAAATTGCGGTTGCTGGGACTGACGCCAGAACAGATTCAGACAATCGAGCAACGTGGTAAGTCATCCGAAACCGTAACGATCTATTCGCCGGTCGGCGGCGTGGTCGTCGGCAAGTTGAAACAAGAAGGTGATCGCGTACAGACCGGCGACCGCATCTACACTGTCGCTGATTTGAACCACTTGTGGGTTCAAATGGATGCTTACGAATCGGACCTAGCTTGGTTGCGATACGGGCAAGACGTCGAGTTCACGACCGAAGCTTATCCGGGCGAGGTTTTTCACGGACGCATCGCGTTCATCGACCCGGTGTTGAACGAAGATACGCGAACAGTGAAGGTTCGCGTGAACGTCAGCAACGATGACGGCCGACTGAAGCCGGAGATGTTCGTGCGGGCGATCGTGAAGAGCAACGTCGCGGCGGGCGGCCGAGTGCTTGATGCGTCGTTAGCTGGAAAGTGGATCAGCCCGATGCATCCCGAGATCGTGAAAGATCAACCGGGCGACTGCGACATTTGCGGGATGCCATTGGTACGGGCCGAATCATTGGGCTATGTCACTGCGGAACCGACCGATGCTGCGAAGCCGTTGATCGTACCGACGTCAGCGGTGTTGCTAACCGGCACACGAGCGATCGTCTACGTTCAGATTCCCGACGCAGACAAGCCGACTTATGAAGGTCGGGAGATTGTGATCGGTCCGCGAGCAGGTGAATTCTATCTGGTGAAGTCCGGTCTCAACGAAGGCGACCTCGTTGTGACCAACGGAAACTTCAAGCTCGACAGTGCGCTGCAGATTTCTGCGAAGCCCTCGATGATGACACCTCAAGGTGGCGGCGGCGGTGGACACAACCACGGCGGTATGGAAATGCCAAAGGCAGACGAAGGTGTCACGATGAACGCGAGTCCGATGGAGTTGGTGCCAGCGGTACGTGATGCGATGCAAGGCATTGTTGAGCAATACAAAACGATTCAAGAAAAGGTCGAAGCAGCGAACCTCGCAGAGATTCGTGCCGGCTACGACGAACTGGGTAAAGCGGTCGAGGCGTTGCCAGCAGACTTGATCGGCCCCGACATGCGACCGCAATGGTTCGAGATTGCGATGTTATTGCGGAACGACGTCACCGAAGGCCGTGAGACCAATTCCATGCGTGAAGCCGATCGGGTGTTCGCGTTGACTCGCCAGCACGTCGATCAAATGAAGGCGCAATTCCCGTTGCCGATGTCTCACGATGAAATGCAGATGCCAGCGATGGCGAACATGGATGCTCCGCCAGAAGTGACCCAGCAATTAGACGGCTTTGTCGGTCCTTATTTGGGACTTGGTAAGGCGCTCGCGGCCGACGATCTGGAGGGTGCGAAGCAAGCCGTCGAGCCGTTGCATCAGCGATTGGCTTCATTGCTGCCGATCGTCTCTGAGTCCAAAGCGGTCGAAATGTGGAACAAAGAGAAACGCGACTTGTCCGAGATCGTCGCAAGAATGCAGAAAGCAAGCGACCTCGCCGCCTTGCGGAGCGGATTCGCGTTGCTGTCTGAGCAGATGCTGAGCCTGGAGCGGATGTTCGGCCTTCCCACCGACGCGGCTCTTTACGAACTGCATTGCCCGATGGCGTTTGAGGGACGTGGTGCATCTTGGATTCAGTCCGACGATGCAGTTCGCAATCCGTACTACGGCCCGTCGATGCTGAAGTGTGCCGACAAAGTCGAAAAGTTGTAGGCCAAGTAATTCAACATGACTGACAACGATGAAACCATTGAATACGCAAAACGCTCGATCCTCGGCCGGCTGATCTGGTTCTGCTTGACCAACAAGCTCGTTGTCCTGTTGCTGGTCATTGCCACGCTAGGCTGGGGCGTCATGGTCGCGCCGTTTGACTGGGACACCGGCGTGTTGCCTCGCGATCCCGTGCCGGTCGACGCGATTCCCGACATTGGCGAGAACCAACAAATTGTGTTCACGCAGTGGATGGGTCGCAGCCCACAGGACGTCGAGGACCAGATCGGTTATCCGTTGACGGTTGCGCTGTTGGGCATTCCCGAAGTCAAGACGATCCGCAGCTATTCGATGTTCGGCTTCTCGTCGATTTACATCATCTTCGGCGAAGACGCAGACTTCTATTGGTCGCGAACGCGAGTGCTGGAAAAGCTGAACAGCTTGCCCGCCGGTACCTTGCCCGATGGCGTGCAACCGACTCTCGGACCCGACGCAACAGCATTGGGGCAAATTTATCTTTACACACTCGAAGGCCGTGATCCTGATGGCAAGCCGACGGGTGGTTGGGACTTGCGAGAGCTGCGAACGATTCAGGACTACTACGTTCGCTACTCTTTGACTTCAGCGGAAGGGATCAGTGAAGTCGCGTCGATCGGCGGATTCGTTCAGGAATACCAAATCGACGTTGATCCCGATGCGATGCGGGCCGCTGGAGTGACGCTTGCGATGGTGTTCGAGTCGATCCGCATGACGAACGTTGATGTCGGTGCTCGGACGATCGAACTGAACAAGGCGGAATACGTCATCCGCGGTCTCGGCTTCATCGAGGATATCGAAGACATCGAGAAGACGGTCGTAAAAGTGACGGACAACGTGCCGATCACGGTGGCCGACGTAGCCAACGTTTCGCTTGGACCGGCATTACGGCGTGGTGCGCTCGACAAGGCCGGTGCGGAAGCCGTCGGCGGAGTCGCGGTGGTACGCTACGGATACAACCCGCTGGCAGCGATCAAGAACATCAAACAGCGTATCAAGGAAGTTTCGCCGGGTCTGCCGACGAAGGTGCTTGTCGATTACACAAAGACGTCGGCCGATGAAGTTGATCTCTACGCCGACCGGCATGACCTGGAACCGATCACGGGAGCGACGGCCAGTAGTGATGCTTGGGTGAAGCATCTTCGTGGCATGCCTCAAGAACAGTGGCCGACGTGGATCACGACCAGTCAAGTCGCGGTCGTGCCCTTCTACGATCGCACGGGGTTGATCTACGAGACGCTGGGCACGTTGAACACAGCGCTGTTTGAAGAAATCCTCGTGACAATCATCGTGATCCTGGTGATGGTCGTCCACCTACGCAGCTCATTTCTTATTAGTGCGCTACTACCGCTGGCCGTTTTGATGTGCTTCATCGCCATGAAGACGTTTGGCGTGGACGCAAACATCGTGGCGTTGTCTGGCATCGCGATTGCGATCGGGACGATGGTCGATATGGGGATTATTCTCACCGAGAACATTCTCAAATACCTGGATGAAGCTGCGCCCGAAGACGACAAGTTGACGGTGATCTTCAAAGCGGCTCACGAAGTCGCCGGTGCGGTGCTGACCGCCGTGACAACGACCGTGGTCAGTTTTCTGCCAGTATTCACGATGATCGGTGCGGAAGGAAAGCTGTTTCGTCCGCTCGCATTCACCAAGACGTTTGCACTCACGGCATCCGTCATTGTGGCGCTGACAATCATTCCGCCAGCCGCCCACGTGTTGATGGGCGGGCGCATTGAGTCAAAGAGTTTGCGTCGTGGGGCTTGGTTCGCGTTACTGATTCTCGGTATTGCGGCGTCGATGATGTTGACGTGGTGGGTCGGTGCAATCTTGATCGTGCTGTCCGCATACAAACTGTACGAAGAACGGATTCCTGAGCGTTACCACCGTTTCGGACCGTACGCGGCCAGTGCACTCGCGGCGATAGTCGTCGGTGTTCTGCTGACGCAGGAGTGGTTGCCGCTGGGACCGCAGAAAGGTTTGCTACTGAATTTGCTGTTCGTCGGCGGATTGATTGGCGGCATCCTCGGCTTCTTTACTGTCTTTCAACGATTCCTGTACGAACCGATCCTGCGTTGGTGCCTGAATCACAAGCTCGCGTTTCTCTGCTTGCCAACTGCGATCCTGTTGTTCGGTGGATCGGCTTGGTTGGGTTTCGACAAGGTCTTTGGTTTCGTTCCCAAGGCGTTCTCGATGGTTGGCATTTCAGATTCGACTGTTCGGGAGTCCGGTCCTTGGAGAACAGCAACCAACGTGCTACCGGGACTCGGCAAAGAATTCATGCCGCCGCTCGACGAAGGCTCGTTCCTCTACATGCCCACCACGATGCCGCACGCTTCGATCGGTGAAGCGATGGACGTGTTGCAGTTGCAGAACCAACTGCTCGTCTCGATCCCCGAAGTCGAATCGGTCGTCGGTAAGATTGGTCGCGCCGACACTCCGCTTGATCCGGCACCCGTGTCGATGATCGAAACCTACATCACCTACAAGTCGGAATACAAAACCGACGAAGACGGTCACCGGCTGAACTTCCGCTATGACACGGAAGCAAACGAGTATATCCGCGACGACGACGGTGAGCTGATCCTTGATCCCACCGGTCGTCCGTTCCGGCAATGGCGAGACGAAATACGCACGCCTGACGACATTTGGCAAGCCATCACGACGGCGGCCCAGATTCCAGGCACGACGTCCGCTCCTAAACTGCAACCGATCGCGGCTCGGATCGTGATGCTGCAGAGCGGCATGCGTGCGCCGATGGGGATGAAGGTGAAAGGCCCGGACCTGGAAACGATCGAGCGGGTTGCCTTGGAATTGGAATCGCTGTTGAAGCAAATTCCAACGGTCCAATCGTCAGCCGTCATCGCTGACCGCATCGTCGGCAAGCCGTACTTGGAGATCGACATCGACCGCGATGCGATCAAGAGATACGGACTGCATATTCGCAGCGTGCAGGACGTGATCGAGGTTGCGATTGGCGGCCGGCAGATTACGAAGACAGTCGAAGGCCGTGAGCGTTTCCCAGTGCGAGTTCGTTACGCCCGCGAACTGCGGGACGATCTCGAATCGCTCGAACGGATTCTGGTCCCAACGCCGATGGGATCGCAGATTCCGCTCGGACAACTCGCAGACATTCGTTACACGCGCGGCCCGCAGGTCATCAAGAGCGAAGACACGTTCTTGCTCGGATACGTGCTATTCGACAAGAAGCCCGGTGAGGCGGAAGTCGACGTTGTCGAAGATGCTCAAGCGTTCCTGCAATCGAAAATCGACTCGGGCGAGTTCACGCTGCCAGCCGGAGTCACCTACACGTTCGCGGGCAACTACGAAAACCAAATCCGATCGCAAAAAACGTTGGCAATCGTTTTGCCACTCGCGCTCGGGATCATCTTCTTGATTCTGTACCTGCAATTCAAATCAGCCATCACAACATCGCTAGTCTTCAGTGGCATTCTGATCGCGTGGGCGGGCGGTTTCATCATGCTGTGGTTGTACGGGACCGAATGGTTCCTCGATTTCAGTTTAATCGGCACAAACATGCGTGAGCTGTTCCAAGTCAAAACGATTAACCTCAGTGTCGCGGTCTGGGTCGGATTCCTAGCCCTGTTCGGTATCGCCAGCGACGACGGCGTCGTGATCGCATCGTACCTTGACGAAAGCTTCCGCAAGGATCGCATCGAGAACGCCCAGCACGCTCGCGAAGCCACTGTGGCTGCGGGTCTGCGTCGCGTTCGACCGTGTTTAATGACCACGGCGACGACAATCCTGGCATTGATTCCAATCCTGACATCGACCGGCCGTGGCAGCGACATTATGGTGCCGATGGCGATCCCCAGCTTCGGCGGCATGGTCATCGCAATCATCACGATGTTCATCGTGCCGGTTTTGTATTGCAGTGCGATGGAGTGGAAACTGCGGCTGGGTATCCGAGACGAACGCTTTGCGAAGGACGCTTGAGGGAAGATGGGGAGTGAAGCTGGGTTAATCAGACTCCCAAGTGGGCGTGTTGGTATGCGAATTGCTTGATTTGCGGCTGGCCATGCAAGAATGACAGAACAACGCGGCAAGCATTTGCCGATAAACTGGACTGGTCGCAAGGCTAGTTGTAGCCTACAATCTTTTTGATGGCCTACCTATTAAGAAGAACCAACTGACACGATGTTTCGGCTGCTTTTCCTATCGTTTATCGCACTGCGAGTTGTCGCGTGCCCGGTCTGTTGCCAGGGTGCGTTTGACAATCGTTTTGTAAGCGATGTGGCAGTTGTGCATCATTCTTGCGGTTGTTCTGGTGAACAGAACGCGACTTGCGATGACGATGGCGTTCCACCAGCGAAATCACCCTGTCCTTGCGAGACGGGATGCGACTGTCAAGTCACGGCTGAGCTGAGCCATCGGACGATTGTCGAATTTCAGCTCGCCGTGGATCTCGCTCCGCTGAGTTTGGAGACGCTTGATCTCTCGGAGGTCTTGGTTTCTCGATTCGAGCATCAGCCTCGTTCATTCGATCTCTTGACGGGTCGCTCGGTGCGCGTTGCGCACTCTTCTTGGCTGCTCTAAGCCGCGACTAGGTCTCTTCGTCTGCTGACCGGCGAACTCGGTTTGTAATTCCGGCTACGGATTTGCTTGCTCGGATTCTAGCTTCTGGTTGGCGGCGATTCTGGTCGTTGTATGCGCTCGCGGTTGTTGCGTGCGCTGTTTAAACCGTCTTTAGCCAGCAAGGTTTTCCAATGAGTCATCCGATTGCCGATGCGCCGAGAAAAAGTCCTCGGCAAGAACCCGTGGAGCCGTCCGTCAATGGACACAAGGTCCCCGCCGCCGAAACTGAAATCACACAGGACGCAAAGTCGAAACCCCGCAGTCCCATTCGCCGCGGCATCTCGTTGGTGCTCGGCAGTATCGGACCGACCTTGGTTCTGGCCGGGTTCGCTGCCGTGTTTTGGTATGGGCATCACAACGATTGGCGGATTCCCAATTTCGCCGCGTTAACCGGTGGTGTCGAGCCGGTTGTCAATGATTGGTGTGAAGAACATGGGGTGCCGGAGTCCATTTGTGTCGAGTGTGATCCGACGTTGATGGCCAAGGGGCCTGACTACGGTTGGTGCAGCGTCCACGGCGTCCACAACTGCACGCTCGACCATCCCGATGTTGCCCAACTCAAAGAAACCCCCACTGTTCCGGTCGAAGATTTAGAACGTGCGGCTCGTGCATTGGCGATTGCGCATCGCAAAGAAAACAACAGCGCTTGTGAGGTCTACCAGACACGCATCCAGTTTGCTTCGGTCGAGTCGGTTCAACAGGCTGGCGTCGATGTTGAATTGGTCGAGCGTGCCCCGATCACCGAGTCGATCGTCGGCAATGGCGAAATTATCTACGATCCAACGCGACAGGCGAGCATGGCGTCGCGGGTGCCGGGAAGCGTTTGGAAGGTCACCAAGAACGTGGGCGATCCGGTGGAGGTTGGTGAAGTTCTGGCGGTGATAGATGCGGCGGGAGTTGGAGAGATCAAAACGGCCTTACTGCGGGCGCTGGCGGAACAAAAACTGCAACAGCAAAACGTTTCGCGATTGAGCAGCGCTCGCGCCGCGATTGCTGGTTCCCGAATTTTGGATGCGAACGCGGCGTTGGCGAAAGCTCAGGCGGACGTCTTGGCGGCGGAGCAATCGCTGCGGAATTTGGGACTGCCCGCCGAAGTCGGTGAGTTGCAGGGCTTATCAGAACAACAGGTGCTCGATCGCTTGCGATTGCTGGGAATTCCGGACGAGCTTCGGGCGCAGTTGAACAGTCGAACCGTCACGTCAAACCTGCTGCCGATTCGATCGCCAATCCAAGGTGTCGTGGTTCAGCGGAGTGTTTCCGCGGGCGAAGTCGTTGATCCGACGCGGATTCTCTTTCAAGTTGCCGACGTTCGCCAAATGTGGTTGACGTTGAACATTCCGCTAGAAAGCTCCGAGCAGTTGGCGATCGGTCAGCCTGTCGAGTTTCGCGCCGACGGGAGCCGCGAAGTCGTCAGCGGAACGTTGGATTGGATTAGCACTTCGGCAGACAACACGACACGGATGTTGCAGGTTCGAGCCGTGTTGGATAACTCGGACGGACGCCTTCGCAACGAGACCTTTGGGATGGGCGAAGTGATCCTGCGGAAAGAGTCTGACGCGATTGTGATCCCAACCGGTTCGTCTCACTGGGAAGGTTGTTGCCAAGTCGTCTTTGTTCGCGACAAGGACTACTTCGCCAGCCCCGAAAGCTACAAGGTTTTCCATGTCCGCTCGGTTCGATTGGGAGCGGTCAATGGCGATGTGACAGAGATCATTTCGGGTGTGTTACCGGGCGAAGTGATCGCGACTGACGGCAGCGACGTGCTGCGGGCACAACTTCTCAAGAACAACCTTGGTGCAGGCTGCGACTGCGTCGCCGAATAAAGGATTGCACGGATGCTAAACTACTTAATTGACTTCTCGCTCAAACACCGCGCGTTGGTCATCTTGGCCGCGCTGTTGTTCGCTGGCGTTGGTGCGTTCTCGCTACAGCAACTCGACATTGACGCGTTCCCGGATACGACTCCGGTTCAGATTCAAATCAACACGGTCGCCCCTTCGCTCGCGTCCGAAGAGATCGAGCGCCAGATTACGTTTCCGGTCGAGCAAGCAATCAGCGGATTGCCTGGTCTGCATGAGTTACGTTCGATTTCAAAGTTCGGCCTGTCTCAAGTCGTCGTGATCTTTGACGATGGCATCGATATCTACTTCGCCCGACAACTGATCAACGAACGGCTTTCTACTGTCGAGTTGCCCGATGGAATTCAACGACCGCAGATGGGGCCGGTTTCGACGGGACTGGGCGAAGTTTTTCATTATGTCCTGGTTTACGACGGCGTTGATTTTTCCAAGGTCGCACAACAAGAACGCATCAAGCGGATGACGGAATTGCGGACGATCCACGACTGGGTGGTGAAGCCCCAATTGCGTTCGGTACGCGGCGTTGCGGAGGTCAATAGTTGGGGTGGATACGAGAAACAGTATCAGATTCGACTGCAACCGGACTTGTTGGTGAAGTATGGACTGACGTTCGAGCAAGTTAGCGAAGCCATCGAAGCGAACAACGAAAATGTTGGTGGCGGAACGGTTACCGATGGCAGCGAAATGTTACTGGTCCACGGCGTCGGTCGAACGGTTAATCTGGAAGAGATCAAGGATGTCGTGATCACCGCGAAGGACGGCGTACCGATTCGTATTCGCGATGTGGCGGAGGTGCAGATCGGACACGAAATCCGGCGTGGGGCGGTCACGGCGAATGGACGTGGCGAGGCGGTTTTGGGACTGGGGTTCATGCTGATGGGCGAAAACAGTCATGATGTGACTTGGGCCATCAAAGAAAAGATCGCCAGCATTCAAGAGACCCTCCCAGCGGGCGTTCGGATCCAAACGGTTTACGACCGCACCGAATTGATCGATCACGTGATTCACACCGTTCAAAAGAATCTCTTTGAAGGTGGCCTGCTGGTGATCGCGGTATTGTTCATCTTTCTTGGGAATCTGCGAGCGGGTTTGATCGTCGCGGCAGCGATCCCATTGTCGATGCTGTTTGCATTTTCGGGGATGTTGAAGTTCGGCATCGCCGCCAGTCTGCTCAGTCTCGGCGCTATCGACTTTGGGTTGGTCGTCGATAGCTCGGTCGTAATGATCGAGAACTGCGTGAGGCATCTGGCTCACAACCGGGACGGCAAAAGTCGACTGGAGATCATTCGCGAGGCGGCCATCGAGGTTCGCAAGCCGACGATGTTTGGCGAGCTAATCATCATGATTGTCTATCTGCCGATCCTGACGCTCGAAGGGATCGAAGGCAAACTGTTTCGACCGATGGCGATCACCGTCATCATGGCCTTGGCCGGTTCGATGGTCCTGTCGCTCACCCTGATGCCGGTTTTGGCCAGTCTGTTCTTGCCGAAGAACGTCCAAGAGAAAGAGCCGTTGTTGATCCGCGTGCTCAAGCGACTTTATGCACCGGTTCTTCGGTTCACGATGCACCACAAGACCTTTGTGATTGGTGCGGCATTGTTGTTGTTGGTCAGCGTGTTTGGCTTGGTGGCACCGAACCTTGGCAGCGAGTTCGTGCCGCGACTTTCCGAAGGTGCGATCACGATCAACGTCGTGCGTCTGGCTGGCACAACGCTGGAAGAATCCATGCGATACAACACGCAAATGGAGCAAGTGCTGCTGGACAAATTTCCTGATGAGGTATCGCAGGTCTGGAGCCGCATCGGTACGGCGGAAGTTGCGACCGATCCGATGGGAACTGAACTGACAGATTTGTTTTTGACCCTGCATCCACGCGAACAATGGACGAGGGCGGAGACGCAGGAAGAATTGGTCATCAAGGTTCAGGAAGAACTTCGAGACTTGCCCGGCCCTCGACTGGCGATGTCACAGCCAATTGAGATGCGAATGAACGAAATGATTTCGGGGGTTCGGTCGGACGTCGCGGCGATTCTCTATGGCGATGACCTCGATTTGATGGTCGACAAGGCAAGTGAGATCGAACGGGCACTCAATGCCATTCCCGGCAGTGAAGACGTCAAGGTCGAACAGGTGTCTGGTCAGCCGGTTTTGCAGATTCGTGTCAAACAAGACGAGATTGCACGCTACGGGGTATCGGCCAGCACGATCATGAATCTTGTGCGTTCGTTAGGCAGCCATCACGTCGGCGAAGTGTACGAAGGGCAATTGCGTTTCCCACTGATTATTCGCTTGCCGGAAAAGACGCGAGCTAACCCAGACGCGATCCGTCAAATTTTAGTGGCGACGCCTTCGGGTGAACGCATCCCTTTGTCACGCTTGGCCACGATCGAGAAGGTCGAGGGGCCGAACACCATCAAACGCGATTGGTATCAACGGCGAATCACGATCGAAGCGAATGTCCGTGGACGCGATCTGGGTAGTTTTGTCGCTGAAGCTCAACGCACAATTGACGAAAAGGTCCAACTGCCACCGGGACGCTACCGTGTCGAGTGGGGTGGCCAGTTTGAAAATTTGCAACGTGCCCAACTGCGGTTGATGATCGTTGTTCCCATCGCCCTGTTAATGATCCTGTCATTGCTCTACGCGACCTATCGCAACTGGGTGGACTCGTTACGAGTGTTCACCGGCGTTCCCTTCGCTTGGATCGGCGGAGTGTTGGCACTATGGGTTCGCGACATGCCGTTTTCCATTTCGGCTGCCGTTGGATTCATCGCATTGTCCGGCGTTGCAGTGCTGGACGACATGTTGCTGGTTTCAACGATCCGGCAACTCCGGCGGCGTGGTCGCTCACTCGACGAAGCGGTCGAAGAAGCCGCGATGACGCGATTGCGTCCGATCCTAATGACGACGCTCGTCGCCAGCCTTGGTTTCGTGCCGATGGCGTTCAGTACCGGCATGGGCGCCGAGGTGCAGCGACCGTTGGCAACGGTTGTGATCGGCGGCGTGTGTAGCGCAATGATCATGAGCTTGCTCGTTTTGCGAGTGCTCTATGTGGTCTTCAACCTGCCGGTTGAAAAATTTGATGGAGATGGTGGAGATGATGATGGTCATCAACTCAAACCCAACGACCCGACCGACCCAGAGTCGGAGCAGCCTTCGGATTCCGACGAAACGTTTGAATCCCAGAAGCTGCCCGAGCGGCTGACGGTCTAACCCTTGATTCGGCCGAGCCGAAGGAGATTGATTGTGAAGATGAATTGGATGAAAGATTTTCGTGGACTGTCGCTGGCCGGATTGGCCGCTGCCGCCGTGGTGTTTGCCGGTTGCAGCAAGAGCGATGTCGTCACTGAACCCGGTAGTTCCGAACCGGTGGCGGCAACGAATGTGGATCACAGCCACGGCGGTTGGTGGTGCGTCGAGCATGGTGTTCCCGAAGGCGATTGCGCCCTGTGTGACAAAACGCTGGTGTCGAAGTTCAAAGAGGATGGCGACTGGTGTGATGAACACGACCGTCCCGAATCGCAGTGTTTCATTTGCAGCCCCAAGCGTTTCGATAAGTTCGCAGCGACTTACGAAGCCAAGACGGGTCACAAACCACCCCAACCAACAGAGTAAGCATGTCAAGGAAGTCGCCAAAAGGAAACGTGTTGACCCGAGGCTTACAGCGTGTCACGACCATGTCGTTCGCAACGTTTCTGCTCGTTCAGCCCGGTTGCATGTGTGGATGTTCTGCGCCCCACCGGACGGCTTGCATTTCGCAAGCCTGCTGCGATGGCGATTGTTTGCACGTTCCCTCAACAGAGAACCGTGAGGATTCAACCATGCCCTTGGCGAAAGTTGAAACCTCGACCCATCCACGGCGATAGCCATTTGATCGTAGTGGCTGGGGGAAAAACGGTAGCGCATTTGGCCAGCTCGCTAGGTCGCTCGCCCCCAGCCACGTTTTTCAATTTGACCTTATTCCCGTTCACCCATTTCGTCCTCCAAACCAAGGGAGATCGCCATGTGACACCTAGCCCACCATCCGAAAGGACCGACCACTCGAAAGTTTAAGTTTGTTACCTGAAAGGATTCTGAAAATGTACCGTACCCCCCTTTGCCTTACCCTGACGTTCGTTCTCGCCGTTTGCATGACCGCCCAAAGCCGGGTTGCCAATGCTGCCGATGCGGTCGGCGCTTCGACGACCAAAACCACCATCACCTTGAAGGTTCTCACCTGTGAGAGCTGTGCAAAGAAGGTGGCCGCGAAGTTGTCCGCAGTGTCCGGCGTCGGAGGCGTCAAGACCGACGTCAAGTCCAAGACCGCGATCGTCGTCCCCAAGGGCAGCGCGACGCTGTCGCCGCTCCAGTTGTGGGAAGCGATCGAAAAAGCTGGTAAGGAACCCGTGAAGCTCGAAGGCCCGAGCGGAACATACACGTCCAAACCGAAGAAGTAGCCTTCGATTTGGATTGAAACTGTGTGGCCGCTGATGTTGTGGATACCGCAGCATCCGCGGCCTTTCATTGAAGAACCGGGGGAACCAAATATCGACATGCGTTTAATCGTTCTAATTCTTATTGCCTTTTGCGTGCATGGATCAACAGCCATGGCGATCGGCGGTTGCGCATGCCCCGAATGCTGTCATCCGTCCAGCTTCGACTCTCCTGCTGGTTGCGTTTCTTGCGAACAGTGCCCAGAGAAGTGTCCATGTCCATGCCGTTGCGATGTATTTGAGTCAGTTGTCTATTTCTGGAGTCATTCGGACAAAGTACGACTCGATCTTGAAATGGGATCGTTCGCGTCAAAGCCGCTCTCATGGCAACCGATGGGATGTAGCAAACTTCGCAATCCCATGACGAGCATTTCGGAAGATAACGTACGTTATGAGTCGGCAAAGGACGTCTGCTCTCGATTGTCGCGGTATCTGACTTGATGGCTTTCCTGAATCAGAAAGGGCATCTGTCATCATTTACCAAACAAGAAAGCAGTTCAATGAAAACATTACCTCAACGAAGTTATCAATCACCCTCTTTGGTTTGCCCGGACAACGATAACCAAGTAGACGACCGAAAGTCCTTGCTACTCTGTGTCCAAGACGAAACACGCCGTGCCCAGTATGCATGTCAACTCATCGCGGCTGGCTATTTGGTCACCGAATCCGGCGACGGTGTGACGTGCCTTGAGTATTTGCGAACCAACAAGTTCGCGGTCCTTGTGATCGAGATCCATTTGCCATGGGGACAGGGTGACGGCGTGATAGACGTCATGTTCAAGGACGATGTCATCGAGACCATTCCGACCGTTCTGCTGGATTTTCTGCAAGTTTCTTTTTCTGACGATGGTCAAGTCGGGCTTTCCAATCCGCTCAGTGGCGAGGAACTCGTTAGGGTCGTTCATCAACGATTGGCGGGGGTTCAAGGATGAAGACAACATCAAACCGTCCGAGGTGGTCCTTCTCAACCGGGACACTATTGCTTGCCGCCGTCAACGTTCCGCTGGTACTGTTCGTGGCGGTACTTGCTGTACTGGACCATCGAATGGAGATGAAACGCGCTACCAGCGAACGGAGTGAGGCGCTCGACGAGCAAGCATCGCTGATCGGTAGCGCGCTGCTGGCGATGGATCAGCCGCCGAACTCGCAAACGATTCAGCGGTTGCTTGTCGGCAGCCGTTTAGATTCGTCACAACAGAATGGTTCGCCGCGATGGATCAACATTGGCTGGAACGAGCAAGACCTGCAGTACTATGCCGATACCAACGTGAATCTGTTGGCGGATTCGGAATCAGAACACGCGCGGAAATCTTGGGAGAATTCGGATGAATTTGCGGTCGTCGGTCATTTCGCGGCTGGGCCGGTTCGCGTCGAGATTTCTGAAAGAGCGGGCGATGTCCGCCGTGCGATTCGCAGGGAGATCATCATTCACGTGCTGAGTCTGCTTGGCCTTGCCACAATCGCAACCGTCCTGGTGAACCTCGCCCTGGTTCGACTGATTGTTAAGCCAACACGTTTGCTGGTCAACGCCGTGCAGCGGATCAGCGAAGATCGTTTGGCCGTTCCGAGAATTAAATGCCTCAGCCGCGAGTTAAATACTCTTGGCCAATCCATTGCCGAAATGAGCGAATCGCTTGCGAACACGGAGCAAAGGCGGGCCTTGGACATGAGCCGGGCCGAGAGGATACAGAGACATCTTTTGCCGCAGTCGCCGACCGTTCCCGGACTGACAATTTCGACACACTATCAGCCCGCGGAGGACGTTGCTGGAGATATTTACGGAGTCGTCGCAATGCCGGACGATATCTGGCTGATTTACATCACCGATCTTGTTGGCCACGGCATTCCGGCAGCGATGAATGCCTCTATTTTGAAAATGCTATTCGACACGGCGTCGATGCGTGGTGGAAGTCCGGGCGAAGTGCTGCAGCGTGTCAATGTGATGTTGCCCGGCTACCTGATGGACAGTGAATTCGCCACCGCCGCTGTACTGCGTTGGGACCCTGCGACTGGGCGTCTGCAACTCGCCAGCGCGGGACACGAACCCGTCACGTTGCTTTCAAAGGACGGCACCTCGTCACTTGAGTCGACCGGTCTACCCTTGGGAATTGACACTGACTCACGATGGAAGACCACGGAACATTGGCTACAAAAAGGCGACCGGCTGTTGATGGCCACCGATGGTGTGGCCGAGTCGCACAACGTGAATGAGCAACAGTTCGGACGAGGCAGGATCGCGGAGATATTCGCAGGGAGTGTGAATGAACCGCTCGACGATTCCCTAAACCGGCTGGTCGGCGAACTTGGACAGCATGCAGGTAACCTACCGCCGGATGACGATGTAACGATCCTGGCTTTGGAGTGTAATTCGGTCGGTGGACAGCGATTAGAGGTTTCTCATCCGAATCACCTACGGATTGTGCGTGAGGCGGTCGCGTGAGGTGCCAATTGGCGGAGAGAGTCGAGAAAGCGTTGGTCAAGTTTGGTTTTTCGGAGGTCAAGGCGTCATGTGATTGCACTGGCGACGTTGAAATAACCGGAACCGTGGCAAATCCGAACGACAGCGCGCGCTTGCATGTGCGGTCGTTCGTACAACACCCGGTGTCCGCACTTTCTCGGCCAAGATCACAGTGTCGGAAAGTGAGTTCGTTCGAGCTAAGGAAGGCAATCATCGAGTTTCGTGAACCAAATACGAATTAGAAACATGCGAAAAATCTGCCTATTAACGTTTGGCGTCTTGTCGGTTGCGATGTTCGGTTGCGACCGTAGCGAGTCGCCGTCGGCGAACGAGAAAGTTCGACGGAACGGAGTTACCCCCGCCCAGTTGACCGACGCCAACTTTCAACGCGAAGTCATCGAGTCCGAGCTTCCCGTCTTGGTCGACATGTGGGCACCGTGGTGCCAGCCCTGCATCGCCATGAAACCGACGATTCGTGAACTCGCGGCGGAATTATCCGGTGAAGCCAAAGTCGCGGAAGTGAATATCGAGGAAAACCCCTTCATCAAGGAAAAGTACAACATCGACAAATACCCGATGCTGCTGATTTTTGTGGATGGAAAAGAAGCAGAACGTCTGGTCGGGTTGAAATCGAAAAAATATTTGAACGATGCGCTCCAGGTCTACATCCGCGATCAAACGAGAGCCGAGCGATGAGCAACGTCGAGAAGCGTCA
>NZ_DDGH01000014.1:19844-45394 GCF_002337565.1 Rhodopirellula sp. UBA1907
TGAGCAACGTCGAGAAGCGTCAAGACGATCACGAAGACGGAGATGAGCGTCGAACGCTCATTTGGGTGCTGCTCATTAATTTCTCTCAGGCATTACTGGCGGGGGTCGTCGGCTTCATCGCTCAGTCAACAGGATTGTTAGGCGCGGGGCTGGATAACCTCGGCGACTCGTTTGTCTATTTCGCTAGTCTGTACGCGGTAGGCCGTTCAGCGACCGCCAAATCACGAGTCGCCAAACTATCGGGCATTTTACTGGTTGCCATGGCCATCGGCTTAGTGGCCGACGTGATACGCCGATTCATTTCCGGCTCCGAGCCTGTGGGCTGGGCAATGATCGTCGTAGCAATCATCAACGCTACGACCAACCTAGTGTGCCTACGACTGCTTCGCTCACATCGAGATGAGGGGGTTCATCTCAATGCCTCATGGATTTTCACAACTAATGACATGATCGCCAACCTTGGCATCGTGCTATCCGGTATTGCCGTCATTTTCTTTCAGTCACAAGTTCCCGATTTGGTGATCGGAGTGATTGTCGCCGGAATTGTAGTCAAGGGTGGTTTTGAGATTTTGTCCAACGCAAAAGAGGCCAAGCAAAGCGATTCGGCGGAATCGGCAGCGACGGAAAAGTGATTTCAACTGCAAGCAAGTGAACGAACGAACACAAGTGAAGCCTATTGACACATCGAGGACGAAACATGACCCAAATGCCCAACAATACTTTTTTCGACGACACGTTTGCTCTTGCCCGCGATCCCTATCGTTTTATCTCCAAGCAATGTGAACGACACGGCTCGGATGCGTTCGAGACTCGTTTGCTTTTGCAAAAGGTAATCTGCTTGCGAGGCGAGGAAGCCGCTAAGGCGTTTTACGACACCTCGCGTTTCTCCCGCGTCAGTGTCGCTCCGCCGCGAATCGCCAAGACTTTGTTCGGACGCGGCGGGGTACAGGGCATGGACGGCAAGGCCCATCGTCATCGCAAGATGATGTTCATGTCGTTGCTGACCGAAGACAAAATTGGCGGACTGACGCAACTCGCTCGTGACATTTGGAACCGTCGAATTCTGCAATGGTCACGCATGGATCAGGTCGTACTTTACCGACAGGCTCAAGAGGTTCTCACTGAAGCGGTTTGTCAGTGGGCGGGTGTGCCGCTCGATCCCGCCGATGTGGACCGAAGGACCAGCGAGCTGGCGGCGCTTTTCGACTATGCAGGCAGCATCGGTCCAAAGCACTGGTGGGCAAGGATCGCACGCAAACGCAACGAAGCTTGGCTGCGTGGAATCATCGAACAAATTCGTACTGGAACCTATCAACCTGCCGAAGACACCGCCGCGTTCATCGTTGCCAATCATTGCGATCTCGACGGAAACTTGCTCGACGCTCAAATCGCTGCGGTCGAGCTAAACAACATTTTGCGTCCAACGGTCGCCGTGTCGGCTTACATCGTTCAGTGTGCGCACGCCTTGAACGAGCATCCTGTGATTCGCGAACAACTTCGCGATGGCTCCCCGGATGATTTGCATTGCTTTGTGCAGGAGGTCCGGCGTTACTATCCATTCTTTCCGTTTGCCGGAGCAAAGGTGAAAGAATCATTCGAGTGGCACGGTTACCACTTTCCGAGCGGTCGGAAGGTGCTGCTGGACCTATACGGCACCAACCATGATCCACGTCCTTGGGACCAGCCAGAATCGTTCAGGCCATCCCGTTTTCGCGAATGGGACGGGAATCCATTCACCTTGATACCTCAAGGCGGCGGCGATCACTACCAGAACCACCGCTGCCCCGGCGAATGGATCGCGATCGAGCAGATGAAGGCGGCCACCGACGTGCTCGTCAACGGATGCAGCTACGAGATCCCGGAACAGGATTTGCAAATTGCGATGGATCGACTTCCCGCCATTCCCGCTGACCACTTTGCCATGACGAACATTCAACTGCTAAGAGAAGTGCGATGAGCGAGGAACGAGCAAAATTGATACGCCGGGGTCGCAATGTCGAAATTACCAGCCTGATCTACAACATCACCGAAGTGGCCATTTCGCTAACGGCCGGATTCATGACGGGCAGTTCGGCGCTGATCAGTTGGGGCGTCGATAGCATCGTCGAAGCGAACTCCGCCGCGTTCATGATCTGGCAATTGAACGGCGAAGCCAAAGGTATCAACGAGCGAGACAAGCGGAAGAGAAAGAAGATCGCGTTAGGGGTTCTCTCGGGTGCCTTTACGATTGCTGTCTTATTCATCTGTTACGAGGCGATCAGCAAGTTCATCAGCCAAGAAACCGCGTCGATGTCGTGGTGGGGCATTGGCATCTTGCTGATGTCGTTGGTCGTCAACCCGATGCTGGCATGGGGCAAGTATCGCTACGGCAAGAAGACCGATTCGGCGACTCTGAAATACGATGCCATTGACACGATGATCTGCGAGTACCAAACCGTTGTCGTGCTGATCGGCATCGGTCTGGTGCAGTGGCAAGGTTGGTGGTGGGCCGATCCGGTGGCTGCACTGTTGATCGTTCCCTATGTGGCTTGGGAAGCCTACGAGTCTGGACGCGACGCATGGCAAGTTCAAATCGACGAGGATGACAACGATGAGTGATGAAAACAACATGGAACTGAAAATCCTCGGCATGGATTGTGCCGAGGAAGTTGCGCTGATCAAACGTGAATTAGTGCCGCTGCTCGGTGGTGATGAGCGTTTGGGTTTCGACTTGCTCAGTGGTCGACTAACTGTCGACCTCGATGGCGTTGACGTTACTTCCGGTGACGTGTTGGCGGCGATCGAGCGAACCGGATTAAGGGCCGAGACGTGGGAGAACGCGCAACAGTCCCCCGACAATCAATCGTTCTGGGCAAGCCATCAACGCGCGATCATGACCGCGATCAGCGGTGCTTTCGGCGGGATCGGGCTGGTGATTCATTTGCTCTCGGGCGGCTTCGATGAGGCCGTCGCAACGCCCGCGATCGTTTGCTACCTGATCGGAATTTTAGCTGGACTGTATTTGGTGCTACCGAAGGCTTGGCGGGCTCTCGTTACGTTGCGGCCAGACATGAACTTATTAATGTCAATCGCGGTCGTCGGGGCAATCGCGATCGGCGAGTGGTTTGAGGGAGCGGCGGTCGCATTCTTATTCTCGCTGTCGTTGTTGCTGGAATCATGGAGTATCGGCCGGGCGAGACGGGCAATCGCTTCGTTGATGGACCTGACGCCGCCGGTCGCTCACTTACGAGGCGACTCCGGCGAAGTCCGCGACGTGGTGCCAGCCGAAGTGCCGGTTGGATCGACGCTCATGATTCGGCCGGGCGAAAAGATACCGCTCGATGGCGAAGTCATCGTCGGCAACAGCGATGTTAATCAGGCCCCGATCACCGGCGAGAGCGTGCCGGTCGAAAAGCTGGTCGGTAGCAAACTGTTCGCTGGAACGATTAACGGCGATGGCTTGCTGGAAATGCGAAGCACCAAGGCGGCGGAGGACACGACGCTGGCCCGCATCATTCAAATGGTTGGCGATGCCGGATCGAAGCGGGCACCGTCAGAAAAGTGGGTCGAGAAGTTTGCTGCGGTGTACACACCGGTGGTGATGGCGGTCGCGTTGTCGATGCTGTTGATTCCGACTTTGCTGCTCGGACAACCATGGTCGGTTTGGATCTATCGGTCGCTGGTGTTGCTGGTCATCGCCTGCCCATGTGCATTGGTCATCTCAACACCGGTGTCGGTCGTCGCATCGCTGGCCGCCGCTGCACGCAATGGCGTGTTGGTTAAAGGGGGCGTGTTCATCGAGCTACCTGGTAAGCTGGTCGCGATCGCGATGGATAAGACCGGGACGCTAACAAAGGGTGCTCCCGAAGTCATCGACGTCGTTCCGATGAACGGCCACGACGAAGAAGAATTGCTGACGCGTGCCGGAGCATTGGAACTCAATAGCAACCATCCGCTCGCACGAGCCATTGTTGATGAGACCAAGAAACGTGGCATGACCATGCCGCCAGCCGAATCGTTCGAGACGATTCAAGGTAAAGGGGCAACCGGAGTCATTGACGGAAAAACCTATTGGCTCGGTTCGCATCGTTATCTTGAACAACGCGGACAGGAAACCCTGGAAGTTCGTCAGCAGCTCGAAGCGATGCAGGAGGCCGGACAAACCGTGGTTGTGATCGGCAATGACGAGCACGTCTGTGGTTTCATCACGCTAGCCGACGCCATCCGAGACGAGACCCGCGAGGCAATCAAGACGTTGCACCAAGTCGGCATCAAGCGGATCGTCATGCTGACCGGCGACAACAAGGGCACCGCCAAAGCGATCGGCAAAGAGTCCGGTATCGACGAAGTCCATGCGGAGTTGTTGCCTGAAGACAAAGTCGCGGAGGTCGAAGAACTCGTTTCGCGATACGAGCATGTTGCGATGATCGGCGATGGCGTGAATGACGCACCCGCACTAGCCCGGGCTTCATTAGGACTCGCGATGGGAGCGGCGGGAAGCGACGCCGCGATTGAAACAGCCGACATTGCCCTCATGTCCGACGACCTGTCGAAGCTGCCTTGGCTGATCGAACACTCGCGACGAACGCTGTCCGTCATTCGCCAGAATATCTGGTTCTCTTTGGCAATCAAAGCTTTGTTCGTCGTGCTGACCTTGGCGGGAGTGGCATCGCTGTGGGCAGCCATCGCCGCCGACATGGGAGCTTCACTGCTGGTGATCGCCAATGGATTACGGTTGCTCCGCAGTTGAATCAATTCAACCATTTCGATCGACTTCGGCTGACATAGAAACGGAAGAATCAAAATGACGGTGGTGGACCGTCCATTTTGATTGGTTCCTGCTGGCCTTGCGAGTCGTTGGACGGGGAAACGTTGCGACTCGGTGCCGGTCGAGAGTGAAGGTCGGACGGAGTTTCTCGCGGTCCTGGACTAGGTCGCGAAAGCGTTGGCGGCGGAATGTAGCGGGCGTCATTGGGCTGGCGCGGTGCGGCGTGTGAGTGTCCAGCATGATCGTGACCCGAATGGTTGTGTCCCGCGTGGTTGTGGCTGTCGAATGTGTTTTGGTCTGGAGCGTTTGGCTGTAGTGGGGTTTGCGAGTCGGGATGGCGCGTCGCGGGCGATGGTGACAGGCGAGGTCGAATGGGATGAGCGTAGGTGGATGGCGGTTCGTGGAGACTGGCAAAGTTTCGTGCGTCGTGCGGGCAGTGGATGGCATTCGGGCACCCGCCGAAGTGCGCGTCCGTGGTGGCATGTCCGTGGGCGAGTGGTTCCTGAAACCCGCAATCATTGCCAATCGGCTCGATGGAGCGATGGATGACTTCAGGTTCATCCATCAAGACTCCGTGGTCCCAATGCGAATGGCTGTAGAATTGGTGCGGGGTAGCGAGATGAGAATGTGGCGAGTGATAGTGCCCGTAGCGGTATGGGGCATCATCGAATTGCGCCCGCACGACCGATGTTGATGAGACGGTCAGAATAATCACACTCGTGAGGACCATTGAGTTAAAAAATCGAGGCATCTTCATTCCTTCGGGTTGGGAGATTTGGGACCTCTCGAAACAAGGCAACCACCATGCCGCCAGCGAGCTGTCGCCACGTCGGTAAGCAGCGGCCTCTTGCTAAAGTACGGAAAACTCGCCTCCAGATTCCATCCAGAATAAATTTGCGGTGTGCGTCTCGCAAATTAAAGATGGTCTGAAGCGACATCATATCGACAACCGCGTGCCGTCAATTCGATGGCACTCTTCGGCGGTGAGAGGCGGCTCGATCTCGTGAAACACGGGAAAAACGCTTCTATTCACCGTTTGGCACGGACTTCGCGTTTCCTTATTTGAGCAAAACAATCGTTCGTTTTGCGAAAGCGAACTCCCCCCTGAAGGAATTGAAAAATGAGAAATTGGAAAAATTGTGCGATCGCAGTGGTGGCGATTACCGCGTTCACGTTCGTTGTTCCTTCAACGGCTCGCGCGGACCACCACGGGCATCACGGCGGCCACGGACATTTCGGTGGTCATCATGTCGTTCATCACGGTGGATTCGGGCACTACGGAGGCGTGCAGGTTCTGCGTCCGGCAGTGCCGTCCTATTCGTCGGGTTACTACGGCTACGGCGGTGGTTATGATAGCGGCGTCGGCGGGTCCAGTGTTCCGGTACAAAGCCGCTATCGAGTGGTTCAACCTCGAGTGCAACATCATCGCTGGCATCCAGGACACTACCTCTTCCATCATTAAAAAAAGGTACGTATGCGACTCACATTGTGACCACGGACCAGGCATACCGATCAGGGATGAAGCATGGAGCAAAGAAGTCGAACAATCGCGAGTCGTCACACCACGACGCTGCTGTATGGGCTGTTCCTGACATCGGGGGCGACGACGCTGATTTACGAAATTTCGTGGACGCGGCAGGCGGGGTTATTGTTCGGCCACACGGTGTTGGCTGGCAGCGTGGTGTTGGCGAGCCTGTTCTTCGGGCTGGCGATTGGATACGGCGTCGGTAGTCGGCTTTGTCAATTCGGACGTCCGCTGCGGTGGTTCGGCGGGTGTGAAATCATGGCGGCGGTTTGGGTGCTGCTTGTGCCATCGTTGTTCGACGCGCTGCAGTCGCCGGTGGTGATTCGGTGGATGAACGGCGAGAGTCAAGCGTGGCAATGGTTCAGCCGCGCTGGCATTGGGATCGCGATTTTTTTGCCCGCCACCATTGCGCTCGGTGCGACGTTGCCATTGATGTCGCAAGCATTGTCGCGCGTATCAGGCAATCCGTCGCGTAGCGCAGCGATTGGTTACGCTTGGAACACCGCCGGAGCGATGGCGGGAACGCTGATTTGCACCTATCTGTTGCTGGTTCGAGTTGGCGTTAGCCATAGTAGCTTCTGGGCGGCTGGCGTCGGAATGGGAATCGGTTTGCTTGCGATTGGTCTATCGCGGCGTGATGCCAAGCAACCACCAGGCTACAAAGCTGATCCTCTGAAGGTGAAACGCACGGCGAGTCCCATTGCGATGATGACGGTCGCGGGGCTGAGCGGCTTCATCACGTTGGCGCTCGAGATTCTTTACACACGACTATTTTCGCTGGTCTTTCATAATAGTACCTACACGTTCGGCAATGTCGTTGCGGTGTTTCTGTTGGCGCTTGCTTTAGGGTCGGCGATCGTGGCTTGGTTGGTCAAGCGAGTTCGGGCCGAAACGATTCTGTTCTGGTGTGGCGTCTCTGGTGCAATTGCGTGTTGCGTCTGTTTGGCATTGTTTGTCAACATTTCGCGGCTCGGATATTTCACGGCGGGGGATTCATTCGTCGAGCACTTGCTTCGCGGATTTGGGCTGGTGCTCGCGTTCGTCGTCGTACCCGTGACGATCTGCGGGATGATTTTTCCGGCAACATGGCAGGTTTTGAGTGATCGAAATGCCACCGGCCGGGTCATCGGGAGATTGGCAATGATCAACGCGATTGGCGCTGCGTTGGGATCACTTGCGGCCAGTTTTATCATGCTGCCCACGATCGGGTTGTGGGGTGGATTTCTGACCGCGTCGATCCTGTTGATGACCGTGGCAATGTTGGTCTGGCGTAGCGTGCGGGGAGTGCCAAGTGCGGTCGCATTGACGGTTGGCGGGTTGTGCATCGCATTGACGGCGGCGGCGATGCCATCGTGGTCAACACTGGGTCGAGATCGAGATGAAGTGTTCTTGACGCGTCGGGAATCGGCTTATGGCTGGATCGACGTGACTCGCAGCAAAGAGAGCGACGCTTGGTATATCCGCCAAAATTTGCACTATCGACTCGGCGGAACCGGAGCCGCCGCCATGCGTGAGCGTCGGCAGGCGAGGTTGCCGATGTTATTGCACCCCGATCCAGAGCGAGTTCTGTTTCTCGGCATGGGAACCGGCGTCACGGCTGCCGGCGCGGTTCAGCATCCTGAAACGGAGAAAATTGAGATCGTCGAGTTGATTGCCGATGTGACGGCCGCGGCACGGGAACTCGGCCATCGAAACGACCACGTCTTGGACAATGATCGCGTGCATGTGACGACGGATGATGCAAGGCATTTTCTATTGGGAACGGAACAGCGGTTTGATGTGATCGTTTCGGATTTGTTTGTGCCGTGGGAAAGTCAGACCGGGTACCTTTACACTCGCGAGCACTACGTTGCCGCGGCCGAGCATTTGAACGACGATGGACTGTTTTGCCTCTGGCTGCCGGTTTATCAGATGGGGCAGCGTGAGTTCACAATGATTGCCGACACGTTTGCGACCGTCTTCCCCGAGACCAGTTTGTGGTGGGGAAAGTTGGACCCGAGCAAACCGATCATTGGGCTCGTCGGTGCGATGCGACCGATTGAAATCGACGATTCGGCATTGGCGGCACGGCTCGAACGGCTCAACCGACTTCCCGGCGGCAACGATCCACAGGTTGCGAAATTAGACGATCTGCGACTTGCAGCGATTGGTGATTGGCCGATCCAAAACGTCGAACTGCTTAATCTGGACGAACATCCAAGGGTCGAATTTTGGACACCACAATCTTTGATGGCCGGCAAACTACTTCGGGGAGCCTGGTTCGCGAAGTTCTATGATGACGTGCTCGCCAAACTGCCGACGTCGGACGTTTCCATTGATTCGGGCAGTTTCTTGGGCGACGCTGCCGAAGTCCAAGAAGGTCGGCAAACGCAGCGTTTTCTATTATTCGGACAGTAAGAAAGCCCAAGTTTGATGATCGGATGACCGATCATTGGTCTAGTCACAGACTTTTGTTCTAAGTAAAATCCGGCAATGTTCCGCTTCACTCTCACCATCGTATTGCTCGTCAGCTTGCTGGCTTGCCCGATTCGTTGTTTCGCCTGTCAGGCGAACAACTGCGGTGGTGACGTCCAGAAGTCCGCGTCGTGCGAATGCTGTTCGCACGATGCATCATCGCCTGAATCGCCTCCGTCGGGAGAATGCGATTGTCAAGATTGTCTATGTGATGGTGCAGTCGTTGAAGCTGGCGTCCAATCGCCAAGTCTCACGACAGTTTTCGTGGGATTCATTCCCGCGTCACTTCAGCCGGCAGGTTGTCTGTCGTCGATGCTTTCTGCCGCTGAGCATCAGCGGCTGAAGTCACCGAGTCCATTTTTCTGTGGCCGAAGTGTGCGCGTTGCGTACCAATCTTGGCTGATCTAGACGGATCATTCTCTTCGCAGGCGGGCCGAGTGAACGCACTCGGCCTCTGATGAAGATCGACTCTTTCTCCGTCTCTCTGTTTTGAATCTTTCATGGCTCGAAGTCTGCGCGCGACGTTCGCGCGTGATTGGGTCGTGTTGTCCGTGTGTGCCTTTCCAAAAGGAGTTTTGGCATGTTGAGTTTGTCCCGAAGAACCGGCCTCGTCGCCGGGGTCGTATTGATGGTCGCCTCTGTTTTGACGGCCTCGGTCGCGTCGAGTGCCGAGCGAGAAAAAACGAACACCGTGATGACGGTGGGCGAGATGTGTGGCGGTTGTGTGAAGAAGATCACCAAGCGTTTTGATGGTGTGGAAGGAATCGCCAAGGTGCAGTGCAGCATCGAAAAGCAATCCGTCACCTTGATCCCCAAAGACCGCGTTCGGCTCAGCCCGAAGGGTATTTGGGAGATCATGGAGAGCATCGGCAAAACGCCGACGAAGATGGTCACGCCAGAGGGGACTTATACTTCCAAGCCGAAGAAATGAGGAATAGAGAATAGGGAATGAGGAATGGCAGTTGAGAAAACGACATTCCTCATTCCTCGCTTTCAAATCTTCACTCTTCAATCTCAAATCTCCAATTAAACATGCTTCTTCCCTGGGAATACGGTGTTCGTAATTTGGCTCGGCGGCCGATGCGGACGGCATTGACGCTCGTTGCGTTGGCAACGGTGGTGATGCTGGTCTTTGTCGTCGTCGGGTTTATACGTGGCTTGGAGCAATCGTTGACCGTCAGTGGAGATGAAAATGTGGTTCTGGTTTATTCCGTGAACTCGGAAGAGAACATCGAAAACTCGTCAATCGCCGCGCGGACTCCGTCTTTATTGACCGCCAGTTTGGACGGAGCCGTGAAGCGATTCGGGATCACGAACGTTTCGCCGGAGTTGTATTTGGGGACACGAGTGAAGACCAATGATGGCGACGGAGGTTTGGGGCTGGTCCGTGGCGTGACGTTGTCCGCTCCGCTGGTTCGCCGCCGCGTCAAGTTGATTGACGGGGATTGGCCAGGCGAAGGCGAGGTCATGGTGGGAAGGCTCGCGGCGGCCAAACTCGGTAGTTCGGACGATGCGATGGCGATCGGCCAGAGCGTTGAATTTGAAGGTCGCCAGTGGCAGATCAGCGGACGGTTTGCTGCAGGCGGTGCGGCCTACGAATCTGAAATCTGGTGCAAGCTCAGCGACTTTCAGACAGCTACCAAGAGACAAGATTTAAGCCTGGTGGCGATGTTGTTGTCGCCCCAAAGTTCGGCAGCCGAGGTCGAGTTGTTCTGCAAGGAACGCACCGACCTTGAGTTGCGAGCGAACCGAGAAACGGCTTACTACGCATCGCTTCAACAGCACTACAAACCGGTGCGTTTGTTGGCGTGGTTCGTTGTTGTGCTGGTTTCGGGTGCCGGCATTTTTGCCGGATTGAACATGATGTACGGCGCGGTGGCTGGACGGATTCGCGAAATTGCGACGTTGCAAGCGGTCGGATATCGCCGTCGAGCGATCTTGATCAGTTTGGTTCAAGAAGGCGTTTTGTTGGCGGCAGCGGGATCGTTGCTGTCTGGCGTGATCGCACTGACGATGCTCAATGGCATGGCGGTGCGATTCACGATGGGTGCGTTCACGATACGCATCGACAGCGTGGCAATCCTAATCGGTTGCGGCGTTGGGTTGTTGTTGGGCGTCTTGGGTGCGTTACCCCCGGCGCTGAAAGCGTTGCGAGCCGAAGTCGCAACGAGTTTGAAAGCTGTTTGAATAAAAATAGGGAATGAGGAATAGAGAATGAGGAACGTGTTTCATTCTCGATTTCTCTATTCCTCATTCCCAATTCCCCATTTCTCTTGGAGATTAAGAATGAAATCGACTATTTACATTGGCCTGTCGTTGTTGGTCCTGCTGGCGATTGGTTGCAAAGATGGAACCGGAGTTGCAGAGGGGCCGAGTCACAATCGGTATGATTTGGACTCTGGAAAGACGCAGTATGAAGCTGAAACGGAACCAGCTGGTGCGATGCCGGTTGGTGAAGCTCGCGAGAAAACCGAAGACGGCAAAGACGTCACACTCGTCGGCTTGATTGGCGGTTCGAGCGAGCCGTTCGTTAAAGGGCTTGCCGCGTTCACGATAGTTGATCCCAAAGTTCCGTACTGTGCGCCTGAGGAAGGATGCCCGACGCCGTGGGATTATTGCTGCGAAACCGACGCGGTCAAGCAGAACATCGCGACCGTAAAGATCGTCGATGACTCTGGCAAACCGGTGACGCAGGATGCTCGTGAGTTTTTGAATGTCAAAGAGTTGTCGACCGTCGTTGTTAAAGGCAAAGCTCGGCGCGACGACCAAGGCAATCTGACCGTTGCGGCTAGCAAGGTTTTCGTAAAGAAGGACTAGCCATGAGCGCTCCCCTCGATCTCAGTCAACTGGCACTCGACCGCGCGCCCGCGAGCGAGTCGGCGGCGACGAAGCCGCGCCGCAAGCGTTGGGTCACCCGTTATGTGCTGCCACTAGCAATTATTGTTGGCTTTGTTGGCCTGCTGGCAGCGGCGGCGGGACGACAGTTGATGCCGCAGCGGTCGGTGACGGTCGTGCCTGTAATTGTCAAGCGAGCGGAGGTGCAGCAGGCGGGGACCACACTGTTTCAATCGCCGGGTTGGATTGAACCGCGACCGACGGCGATCAGCGTGGCAGCGTTGACTCCCGGGGTAATCGAAGAGCTGCTGGTAGTCGGCGGACAAACTATCGAAAAGGACGAACCGATTGCGCGGTTGATCTCCATTGATTCCGAGCTGATGGTCCAGCAGGCCAAAAACTCGCTGGCGATCCGCGAAGGAGAATTGAACCGTGCGATCGCTGAACGAAACGCTGCGAGGATTCGGATTGACAATCCGGTGCATCTCGAAGTGCCTTTGGCAGACGCCCAAAGCACACTCGCGAAAGCAAAAACGGAATTGGCGAAATTGCCGTTCTTGATCGAAGCGGCCGAAGCCGAGGTAAAGTTTGCGCACAGCAGCATGGAAGGGAAGCAGGCGGCTGAAAACGCGATTGCGGGACGGATCGTCCGACAGGCGGAAAGTGAACATGCCGCCGCACATGCGAACATGCAAGAGCTGCGGCAGCGACAACCCAACTTGCAGTCGGAGGTCGATACGCTGAAACGGAAAGTGGCCGCCTTGCAACGACAACGCGAGTTGTTGGTCGAAGAGAATCGGCAGTTTCAGGAAGCAGAGGCAAAGGTTGAATCTGCCGTCGCGCTTCGAGACGAAGCGAAACTGCGACTGCGGCAAGCTGAATTGGCTCTGGAGCGAAACGTCGTTCGCGCCCCTATGGACGGACGCGTGTTGCGACTGGTCGCTGCGCCGGGCACTCGCGTCATGGGGTTGGATGCCACGGCTGGCCAAAGCTCCAACACGGTGATCGAAATGTACGATCCCGATCGCTTACAAGTCCGAGCAGACGTTCGGTTGGAAGACGTGCCGATGGTCACGCCGGGACAGCCAGTGGAAATCGAAACGGCTTCTTCTCCCGCTCCCATCAAAGGCCGTGTCCTTCAATCGACCAGTTCGGCAAACATTCAAAAGAACACGTTGGAAGTGAAGGTCGAACTGATTGATCCACCTCCCAGCGTCAGTCCCGAAATGTTGGTCACGGCAACATTTCTAGCTCCGCAAGTCGAACGATCGGCTAGCGAGGCGACGGAAGCGGAGCGGATGTTTGCACCGAAACAACTGATTGAGTCCGGCGAGTCCGGTTCATTCGCTTGGGTGGTCGACTCGGACGAAACAGCCCGGCAACGATCAGTAGAAGTCGGCAGCAATGGCTCTGATGGCTTGGTCGAGATCAAGTCGGGGCTGCGGGTCACGGACAAATTGATTACCAGCGGGTCGGATGGATTAACACAAGGTAGTCCGGTGCATGTCACCGGCGACGATCAAACAATCGGGATAAGATAAATGGCACTAGTAGAACTACGTGGCGTTAGCAAAAGCTTCCGCAAAGGCGACGAAACGATCACTCCGCTGGACAACATTGATTTGGACATCGAAGCGGGCGAGTTTGTGTCATTGATGGGGCCGAGTGGCACGGGCAAAAGCACGCTCTTGAATTTGGTCAGCGGCATTGACCGTCCCGATTCGGGAACGATTACTGTGGCCGGGACTGAAGTAACGAAACTGTCACGAAGTAAACTGGCTGATTGGCGAGCGGCGAATCTCGGGTACATCTTTCAAACGCATAACTTGATTCCCGTACTGACCGCTTATGAGAACGTGGAGCTTCCTACGTTGCTCTTGAAGTTATCCACGACGCAACGTCGGCAGCGAGTCGAATTGGCGCTTGAAGCGGTGGGTCTGAGCGATCGAGCCGATCACTATCCGCGGCAGCTTTCCGGTGGACAGGAACAGCGTGTTGGCATCGCCCGCGCGATCGTCGCTCACCCCAAAGTCGTCGTCGCCGACGAGCCGACCGGTAGCTTGGATACGGAAACCAGCGAGCAAGTGCAAATTCTGCTGCAACGCCTGAACAAAGAACTCGACATTACCCTGCTGATGGTCACGCATGACAGCGATGCCGCAAGGATCGCATCAAGGCAGATGGTTCTGGACCGAGGAAAGTTTTTGGAAAGCGAGAGGGAGAAAGAGAGTCTGCGAGAGGGGGAGATTGGAAGGCAAAAAGTGAAGGAGTCAGGAGCCGCATAGCAGTTTTACAATCAACAATCTTCAGTCTCCAATCGACAATCAAAAATGTTCACTTACGTCCTCAAAACACTCTGGCGACATCGCACGCGAACGCTTCTTACCGTCACCGGTGCGGCGGTCGCGATGTTCGTGTTCTGTTTCGTCGGCTCGGTCCAGGAAGGATTGCATCGGCTGACAACCGGATCGGACGCCGACCGAAGTTTGATCGTGTTTCAAGAAAATCGTTTCTGTCCAACGACGAGCCGATTGCCGGAGGATTACTCCCGCAAGATCAAGGAGATTTCCGGCGTTCGCGACGTGATGCCGATTCAGGTTTGGACCAACAACTGTCGCGCGAGTTTGGATATCGTCGTCTTCAACGGAGCCGATCCACAGCAGATCAAATCGACACGGCCCTTGACTTTGACCGAGGGCAATTGGGAAAGCTTCGCCAAGCAACGTGACGCGGCGATTGTCGGTCACAATGTCGCTCAGCGGCGGGGGCTGAAAACGGGTGACCAGTTCTCCATCGGCGACATTTCTGTGAAGGTTGCTGGCGTTTTTTCGTCGACTGTGCCTTCGGAAGAAAACCTGATATATACAAGTCTCGCGTTTCTTCAGTACACCCGCGGCCTGGATGCAGCCGGGCTGGTAACGCAACACGAAGTCTTGCTGACCGACGATGCTGATCCCGACCAAGTCGCAAGCGAAATCGACGCCACGTTGCGAGCTGGATCGGTCGCAACCAAAACACGACGCAAAGGCGCGTTCCAGGCCAGCACGCTTTCGGACCTCGTCGACCTGATTGGTTTCGCTCACTGGCTCGGCTACGCCTGCGTGGGACTCGTTTTGTCCCTCGTCGCCACCACCACCGTCATGAGTGTCCAGGACCGAATCAAAGAATACGCGGTATTGCAAACCATTGGAGTTCGACCACTGCGGGCGATGCGTCTGGTACTCGCCGAGAGCACGATTTTATGCGTCGTCGGCGGTATTGCCGGAACCGCCCTGGCAATGACAGCATTGGCCATCGGAGGATTCGCAATCGGAGCCGAGGGGGCGACGATTGCCTTTCGCCCTTCCATTGGCTTGGCGGCGACAGGAACGGCTGTGTCATTGGTCGTGGGCGTTGCCGCCGGATTGGCTCCCGCTGTTCAGGCCGCTACGGTCCCGATCGTCAATGCGCTTCGCCAAACTTGATCGGTATTGACTCATTCGCCTTGAAAACGAACAATCGCTTGTCCAAGTCCCACCCATTTCGTACTTCCACCAAGAACGCTGATTTGTTTTCGTCCTGCATCCATCTACTAACACTGATCGCATTCAATGTGCATGCGTTGGTGGGATGTTGCGCGCATCACAATCATACATCTCCGCTGGACGGGCATGACGAGATCGGTTGCCACAGTTCGTTGGAATCTGATCACGATCGCTCGGCGGGTCACGACGAAGACGCAAATCACGAGCACCACGATGGCAATCCCTGCGATCATTCGCAGCCATGTGACGAAGGCCGTTGTGTTTTTGTTGATGCAAGACTGGTTCCATTGCAGCTTGACTCGCAGACGAACGCTTTGGTCGCGTTTGGAACCTCGACCCCGGTCATCCAGCCGCGAGTCGCTCTAGCAACCGACCCCCGCGTCGGATTCAAGTTCCCATTCTTATCCGCTGGGCAGCGCTGCGCGCTATTTCAATCCTGGCAAATTTAGCGGCGAGTCTCTCCGCCCCTGATGCGTGACGGCTGATCGCTGCTGCGCGTCGTTCTTTCGGATCGCCGACCCATGGTCAGGTTTCTGCGCAGACGTCCTGCGCCCTGCCAAAACGGTCGTGCAATACGCATTGCTTTCGCAATCGAGCGGAGGCGTGCGCTTTGAAGAATTGTTTACCAAACCCAATGATAAAGGATTGAAAGATGAAATTGACAAAAACGATGTTTGCTTTGACCGCATGCGTTGCACTTGCCTTTTGCAGTGGATCCCTCTCCGCACAGGAAGCCGGTCACGAAGGCCACGACCATGCGGGGCATGATCATGCCGGACACGATCACGACGGGCACGACCACGGCGACCACTCGCACGGTGGCGAAACGCTTGCGTTCTATTTGCCGGAATGGAAGTCGCAGCATGTGGACGACGCGAATAAAGCCGCGCAATTGGCCGCGACGCTGAAAAAGCTCGGTTGCGAGGTCAAGCAGGACAGCCACGCGGGTCACAACGACGTTTCGTACCGTCAAGCCAAATGGACGGAAATGAAGATCAAGGATCACAAGATGGCCGAACAGTGGGCCGGTTTCCTTGCGAAATCTGGCTTCGATGTTTCACATGCCCATCCCGATCCGGCCTACGCCAAAGGCCCCGAAGCGGTCGAGTTTCGTATGGTTAAGTGGAAGCGGATGCACGGCGATGGCTCAGCCAACGAGAAGCAAATGATTGAAACGTTGAAGAAGCTCGGGGCCGAAGTTCGAGTGGACCAACACGACGGTCATTCGGATATCGCGTTCCGAGCACCGACTTGGCGTGACGTCCACTTGGCCGACCACGCCGCGGCCGATCAGTTGATGGGTTGGCTGAAGCAACAAGGCTTTGAAACCCAGCACGAAGATCACTAAACGCGAGTTTTGTGGGCCGACGAAACGAGGGGGAAGAGAAAAAGTCTTGTCCCTCGTTTCTGGAGCATGATGATGCCCGCATTGCTGAAGCTAACCGTTTGCCGGATCAGAATTCTGGCAGGTTCGTTTCTGTCGCCCTTGCGACAACCACTCGAATCGGTACAATTCAGCAAGTTGAGATTGATTCTCAATACCAACTAAATAGTAGCCAGCCAGGTCGAGTCTCACCGAAGGCAGTCTGATCCCAGCCAGCAAAAACGTTGTGTCACCGGAAACTAACCGTCTGCACCCTCACGTTTGCTGGATTTCCTCAAAATGAAACTCGCCCGAGTCTCACGCCGCCGAAGCGGCTTTACCCTAGTTGAATTACTTGTTGTCATCGCGATCATTGGCATCTTGGTCGGATTGCTGTTGCCGGCCGTCCAGGCTGCTCGCGAGGCGGCCCGTAGGATGAGTTGCTCCAACAATTTGAAGCAAGTCAGCCTGGCCATGCACAATTATCACGGCGCTTTCAATCAATTTCCTTCTGGTGGTCTGTACCGGACGGATCAACCGAGTGATTCGTGGTCGTTCCAAGCACGTCTTCTTCCTTACCTGGAACAATCTGGCCTGACTGATCTGATCGACTGGACCGTGCCTTACGGGACACAAGGCGAGGTCGCGGGAGTCAGGGTTCCCACCTACCTTTGTCCCAGCGAAGTCAACGACCAATCGCGACCTTCCCCGAAGCCCACTGACCCGGACTTCGCTTACTATCCAATGAATTACGTCGTCAACATGGGCGAGTGGTTCATTTATGATCCGGTTAGCAAACGTTCGGGAACCGGGCTCGTTTATCCAAACAGCAAAACGGGATTTCGAGATGTGCTTGACGGCACCAGCAACACGCTTGCCCTGGCGGAAGTCAAGGCGTTCAATCCTTACCTTCGTGATGGCTTAACTCCGTCGGCGCTTGGCGAAGCGACCCCCACGCTGCCCCAAGCGGTCGTCGCCTATGGCGGTAACTTCAAGATGAACTCGGGACACACTGAATGGATCGATTCGCGTATCCACCAAAGCGGGTTCACAACGACTTTCGGTCCCAACACCAAGCTGTTGTATAACTCGGCAGGGGCGGAGTACGACGTTGATTTCAACTCTTCCCGCGAGGGCAAGACGATTACGGAACCGACCTACGCCGCCGTGACGGCACGGAGCTATCACCCCGGCGGTGTGCCGGCCAGCTTGGTGGACGGATCGGTTCAATTTTTTACAGATTCAATCGACCTAACGATCTGGCACGCATTGGGCACACGAGGTGGCCACGAAGTAATTCCATCAGATCAATGAACGCGGTTCATGGCTTCACTGTTGCCAGGAATCTCGGTTTGAAAAGTAGTACTCAGTTCACTAGGTGATTGGATGTTCTGACGACTGTCTTGCCTTTCAAAACGTGGCTCTAGTGTAGATCGCGGACCGACTCCGCGATGCCCTTGCCCGCCGCGTAGATCGCCGAGCCCGCGACGAGAAGATTGGCACCGGAGTTGATCGCATTTGCCGCGGTATTGGCGTTGATTCCTCCATCGACCATCAATTGACAACTCAATTCCTCGCGTTCGATTCGTTGGCGCAGACGCTCCAGTTTGGGAAGCGTTTCAGGTAGAAATTTCTGGCCACCGAAGCCGGGATTGACGGTCATGATCAAAACAACATCCAACAGCGGAAGCACCTCGTCGATCACCATCGGCGATGTCGCCGGATTGATTGCCACACCGACGTCGCAACCGGTCAAACGCACTGAATCAATCGTACGGTGCAAGTGCCAGTCGGCTTCCGCGTGGACGATTAACCGCGATGCACCGGCGCTCGCGAATGACTTGGTGAACTGATTGCCATCGGTGACCATCAAATGAACGTCGATCGGCAACTGAGTCGTTCTTCGTACCACGCGAACCACCTCGGGACTGAAACCGAGACTCGGCACGAAATGGCCATCCATCACATCGACGTGAAAGCGATCCACGCCCGCCGCTTCCGCTTGACGCACTTGGTCCGCCAGCGACGCCATGTCGGCGGAGAGAATTGAGGCCGCGATTTGGAATGATTTCATGGCGACTGGGTTTCACCGATACTCTCCAGTGCTAATCTTGACGACTTGTAGCGCCGGCGATGACGGCAGTCTCGCCATCCTCGCAAGTGTGGCCGGTATACTCGAATTCAAGTGTCGAGTGATTGATTTCAAAATCGTGCGCCAATCTTTCCTTGATCCGTTGCTTAATTTCATGGAACTGTTCAATGCTGTCACGATCAATCACGATGTGAGCTTCCAGTGCTCGGTTTTGTTCGTCGAGTTCCCAGACGTGCAGATGATGCAGTCCCTCGACGCCTTCGAGTTTCTCGACTTCGTCAACTAAGTGTTGAACATCTAAATCGACAGGCGTCCCTTCCATCAAGATTCGCATTGCTTTGGGCAGCATTGCGTAGACTTGATAAAGAATATAGGCCGACAGGATCAGCGTCAGAACGGGATCGACCCAATTCCATTGCAACCAGATGATTGCCCCGGCACCGATTAGCACGGCGACTGACCCTGCCGCATCGACGATGTTGTGGACAAATGCAGCCCGCACATTGAGCGACCCTTTGCTCATCGCCCACAATAGCAAGGCGGTTCCGACATCAATGACCAACGCCAAGATGGAAGCGGCGGCCATCAACCAGCCTGTGATCTCTTCGGGCTCAAAGAAACGGCGAATACCTTCGTAGACCAGATACAATCCGATCACAGCAAGCAATGTCAGGTTAATGACCGCGCCGAGAAGTTCGGCACGACGATATCCGAACGTGAATCGCTCCGTGGCTTCTTTCTTGGCAATTTTGCGGGCGATGTACGCGATCAGCAGTGCGTTGGCATCGTTAAAATTGTGGGCCGCATCCGATAACAGAGCGACACTGCCGGAAAAAATGCCAGCGATCACTTCTCCTACAGTTAGGATGTGATTGATGATCACGGCCCAAATCAGCCGCAGGTCGCTCACTCCAGCCAAGTCGTCGCTACGGGTTAGCCCATGGCTGTGGCCACCCTCGTCGTGTTGTAGCTTGTGTTCGCTCATCGTTCATGGTGGACGAGCTTCGCCCATGCCCTTTGGCTTTTTGCGGATTTGCTGACGACGTTTTCAACGCCGATACTCCAGGGAATTTGAGCAAGTTTCGTGCCTCTTCAGGCAAATGGGTTTCCTTGCCTTGGTCAAACGGTCCGAGATATGCTCATTGATGGCTCAGCTTGCTACCGATTGCTGATCAAAATCCGCGACATGACCTGTGGATGTTGGTATCATGGAGATTGAGCGACTTTAAGCGAATGCACTGGAAAATTTTATAGGTGGCCGCATTCGGTCTTCACTCCGATCACGGAACACCGAAAGCACAAGGAACATTGCCATGACTTTGATTCATCTATCAACCCAAGCTTCGCTTGCGTTTGTTGCGTCCTTAGTGTTGGTGCTTGCTGGAACTGGCAGCGTGCAGGCCCAGCATGGCCATCACGGCGGTGGTCATGGCATTGGCCACGGAGGGGGTCACAGCTTTGGGCATGGCGGTCATGGCATTGGCCACAGTTTCGGACATGTTGGTCACGGAATTGGTCACAGCATCGGCCATGGAATTGGGCATAGTATCGGTCATGGAATTGGACACAGTCTTGGTCACTCAGGCGGACACGTCAGTCACTACTCCGGTCACCACGGAATTGGCCATTCCGGAATCGGGCATTCCTTCTATCCGCACATCGACGTCTATGCTTCGCCTTACTATTCCGGCTACGGCTATTCATCCGTCGGGTCTTCGCATCTCCACACCCCTTATTACGACTACTACACCCAATCGCCATCGACCGTGGTCCCGTCGGTCATCGCTCCGCCAAGTGTTGTGGCAAGCACACCGAGCACGACAACCTATTCCGCGGCCAAGCCTGCCATTTCAGTCGATTCCAATGACGCGGTAACAAGCGTCGACTCCACAGAAAGTCGAGACAACGCGTATCGTTCGCAAGCCCAAGAAGCATTCCGGAACTCCGATTACGCTGAAGCGGTGCGGTTAGCCAATCATGCTCTGGTTGAATCACCAAATGATGGAAAGCTGATGCTGCTGTTGGCTCAAGGATTGTTCGCGGTCGGAGACTATCAGGGTGCGGCCGGTGCGATTCATCGAGCGGCGTCGATGCTGAATCCCGAGGACTGGGGCTACGTCGTCGAAAACTATGGCAAGTACTATCAGGGCAACGGATTCGTTGACCAGATGAAGCGGCTGGAGAGTTTTCTCAAAGCAAATCCTGAAGCCGGTTATGCACGTTTCTTGCGCGGTTACCAATTCGGTTACCTTGGGCAAACGGATGTCGCCATCCGTGATCTGAATCGTGCTTTGGAACTCGAGAGCCGCGACCAATTGGCTGCCGAACTCGTCAGCCGATTCGGCGGCACACCGATCACAAATGCTCCCGAGCCTGCAGGGTCGCGGGACGAACCCATCCAGATGGATGGACCGCCACCATCTCTGTCATCGGGCGTGTGATCTCACGTTGCGATCGGGGTAACCGGCTGTCAGTGGCAGCAACCGTCGTTGCAACCACCGCCCGCGTCAGCGACGCGATCCGAAGGGCTGATGACCGGCGGAGGCAGTGTCGAACCATCCACTGCCGTTGTTTGATACGACGGTTCATAGGCTGGATTGGAAACCGCCTGATCCATGTAAGCTTGGTACTCGGCGGTCTCGGATGGCTTCTTGGATCGCCACGGCAGGCTTGAACACCCCACGCTCGATGCGAGTATCAAGATGGCCAGTAGCAGCGGCGTGGTTCCGATCAGTTTTCGTATGTAGTTCAGTTGGTATTTCACATTAGTCTCCTAGAGAAAAAATTTGTTCAGACAGTCGTTTATGCCGCGATGCGACGTGGCGAAACGTGATTGGCTTCGGGTTTGACATGGGGCGTTTCGGTGATGCCGTGGACCTGAGCGTGCAGGGTGCCCCAGTCGATGATCAACGTGCCGCCGGTTTGCTCGTGTCTCTGTGCAAACGACATCAATAGGTCCATGCAGGCGTGGTCGATGTGGTCGAGTTGCTCGAAATCCACATGGACTTCTTGCCCGGGCGAGATGCGATCGAGGGATGACGCCAGGACCGGCAGGCGAAGAAATGTTGCCGCTCCACTGAGGTGCAAAAGGCAGTAGTTTCCTTCGCCGTGAACAATCAATGCATTCAAGTGCGAAAAGCGGATCAGCAACTTGGCGACGGACAACACAATTCCGACGATCACACCGGTCAAAAGATCGGTGGCAACAATCGTACATAAAGTGGCGGCATAGACGCCGACTTCACTCCATCCGTAGCTTCTGAGTCGCTTGATCTCTTGCACGTTGATCAGCTTGAATCCGGTATAGACCAAGATCGCGGCAAGCCCGGCTGTTGGAATCAAGCGAACCATGGAACCCAACGCGACGACAAAGACGAGCAGCCATGCTCCGTGCAAAATCGCCGACGATCGAGTTTGTCCACCGGATTCGACGTTGGCACTGCTGCGAACGATGACGCCCGTCATCGGCAGGGCGCCCAGTGCGCCACAGACGATGTTGCCAATGCCTTGAGCGACCAGTTCGCGGTCGTAATCGGTCTTCACTTCCGGTTTCATTTTCTCCACGGCCGCTGCACACAACAACGTTTCGGCGCTAGCAACAATGGCGATCAATACACCCGCTTGCAGTAATACGTATAGCGGAACGGATTGAAGAAGTTCGAGCGATGGAAGTTGAATCGTGCTGCTCAGTGAATCGGGCATCTGCACACGCGCGACGGGCAGTCCCATTGTTCCAGCCATCACGGCTGCGACCACGATGGCAATCAGCGGTGCGGGAATCAGTGCAAGCCGTCGCTTCGCGAGCGTTTTCCATGCGATCAGGCACACGATCGCGATTGCGCCAATGCCAGCGGCGGCGTTTCGCTCGACCAGCGCGCCGTAGGCCGCAGCGGGAATCGAGGCAAGATTCGCCAGTCCGTTTTGCTTTGGCGCGTCGTCCAACATGACATGGAATTGGCTCGAAAGGATCAGCACGCCGACGCCCGCCAACATGCCATGAATCACCGCCGGTGAAACGGCTCGGAACCACCGTCCCAATCGCAGTGCTCCGGCGATCAACTGTAACGCCCCCGCGATCAAGACAACCGCGCCGAGGGCAAGCAGGCCGTGTTCATTGACCACTTGATAGACGATCACGGTAAGCCCTGCGGCCGGGCCACTGACTTGCAGCGGAGCACCCGCGAACCAGCCGACGACAAGACCGCCGACGATTCCGGTGATCAATCCAGCGGCGACGGGAACCCCCGAGGCGATGGCGATTCCCATGCACAGTGGCAAGGCGACCAAGAAGACAACGATCGAAGCCAGAAAGTCCTGCTTCGGTGACTTGATGATGGATGACCAATAGGTCGCCCGATGCAAATTGGTCATGTGATTTCTTTTGTGAGCGACGAGTTTGGCGAATTGTCAAAGAGAGAAAGGGACCAACCGACCGCCAGCACTCCGTTGCTTGGAGCACACGGCGTCCTGGCCGCCAACGATCGGCAGGTCCGCTGAATCATTGGGTCACTTCGGAATTGCGTTACCGACGAATCGAGATCGGGCGTGCCGCTTGACGAACAAACCCGACTCGCTTGTGATGCAACCGCTAGTGACTATGCCCAGCGTGGCTTCCACCGCCACCACCTCCGCTGGCGGTTGATGCGCAGCCGACGGACGTGACAACGGCCAAGGCGGCCACCAACATCAAACTAAAAAGTAACTTGGTCATATTGAGAATCCTTTCCTTCGATTTCGGAATTACAAAACTGAAACGGTGATAGTCAGTGGCAGAGTTGCCACGTTATCGGTGATTGCTTGGAACGCAGCACGATACGCAATGTGCGGTTCGCGATACGCTCGCTTCGTGTGAACCGATGCCGGGGCGGGCAGGTTCAATTATCAAAGCGCATGAATCGGCAGTCTTTATGAGCACCCATTGATTGACGCGACAGAAGGCTCAGAGAGCGGCGTTCAAATCAGAAAACGCGAGAGAGTGGCGCAGCGTTGCTGTGCCGTTTTGGAGTGCGTCAAAGGCGAATGCTGCATTCGCAAGGAAGAGCCATTCAAATGCGATGCTGGAAGCATCGTGGCTGATAACGCCATGACACGCTCAGCCGCTTGGCGAACGACGATTCGATCGCCGCTGTTGATGGCTTGCTCATTCCGCTGATCGCACTGGTACTGACATGGGCAGTGTTCGTCGCAGTGACAACCGAAGAGAGCGACCCCGCATTCGCGCTCGGCGCCCATCTCACTTGAGCGCTGTGGGCGACTGTTTTGACAGCAATCTGACCTCTGCGGCGAGTCGCACTCGGTGACCAGTGCACCGCATGCACACTGGCTTTCGCCGGCGACCGTGGTGCAGGGGCAAATCTGGACCAACGATGTCGGCATCGCAAACATCGCCACCATCAGCCACATCATGGCTGTGCGAGCGATTCGTTTGTGAGACCTTTTCAACATGAAGAAGCTTCTTGTTGTTTCGTCGGTAGGAAGCGGGAAGCGTTTCAGGGTTGATCGGCATGGATGGCACGCTGGAACAGTCTTCTTGACGATGCCAACACAGAATTTAATGAACTACGCAATCGACGAATCCCGCGTCAAGGCTTGAGCCGTTGCCTCCCGGCAAAATCTTTACGCCGGACGAATCCAATCCATCTCGGATTGTGGCTTAGTTGCAGGCCGCCGCTCGGGTGGGTACGCTAGGTAGTGCGGGGGGGAGGCATTGCGCTGCGGAATTGCATCCGACCCCGCTTACACCTTTCAGGGAGTCGATCAGATGAAATGTTTCTCAATGACAATGGGGTTGGTGATGGCGTTTTTGGGAACGTCCCAAGCTAGCGCTCAGTGGGTTGTTCCTCACACCACGTCGCATGGGCACAACGTTCAACACACCACCACCCACAACGACAACGTTCGACACGGGGGGCACGTCGATGCGGTTCCACACACGACGACGCACGTCGATCGTGTTCAGCACACGCAGACACATGTCGATCATGTCACACCACATGGCAGTCACCCGATTGCTACGCAGCCGTACCAGACCCGGCGATATTACTCGGCACGCCCGGTGATTCAGCAGGGTACGGTTGTTCGGCAAGGCGCAGTAATTCAGCAGGGATATACGCAGCCAATCTATCCTCAGGGTCAGTCCCTTCAGCAGCAAGGTTATGTCCAGCAGGGTTATCCACAGCAGCGGATTGTCTATCCCAGTCAGGGCCAAACGCACATTCACAATGGCGTGCAACAGTCTGGATACGTTCAACCTTACCAGTCTTTCCGCCCCAGCTTTCAGCAGTCGCACCTGCATACTCAGACGCACACCGATCAGGTTCCTCACACCACAACGCACACCGATTATCGGCAGCACGGTGGACACATCGACGCGACGCCTCACACGACGACGCATGTTGATGCCGTCCCTCACACGACGACTCACGTCCACGGCGGCCATCACTGAGCCGATCGACGGCAGCGGTTCGCCGACTGCTCGCTGTTGGGCGATTGCAAGGGATCGGAACGGAATCCGACCTGCGCCCCTCCATCCGGTCTTGCGACTGGTGCAATCCTCATGACCGGTACTGGTTATAGCGTCCGATGTCGGATTGGGGCGATTCTGCTTGACATTCGGTAGTTGCGGAACCGATGGGTACCGCAGGCTGGTCGTTCAATTTCAAGGAGGAATATTCGGTGACCAATACACGACCATTACGTACCAGGGCAACCCGCGGCAGGGCAATCTCTACCACAGCGAAGCGGGCTAGGCGTCTGCTGTTGTTGTCCGCATTGGGCTTCACGACCGGCTGTCAGTCTCTTGGGCAACATATCGCTGCGACCCCGAATCTGCACCAAGCGACCGATGCGACCGCAGTGGCAGTTGCGACCAGCGAGCTGCAGCCCCCGGTCCAGCAGCCTCCACATCAAAAACCGCCCGTCCAAACCGTTGCATATACCGAGATCGACACTGAAAGCATTGGCGGTGACGGAGAAGATAGCAACGAGGACGATACGCCGATGTCTCTGCG
>NZ_DDGH01000010.1:0-15557 GCF_002337565.1 Rhodopirellula sp. UBA1907
CCAACTCCCAACACCCAACTCCCCTTGTCCGAACAACACACTCCTCGCGAATTTTTGGAACCGAAGGTCTTGGCAGGCTTGTCGGGGTTGCCTTTGTTTGCGCGCCGGCCCATGCGAGGCAATGTCTCCGGTCGGCACACCAGCCCCATGCGGGGCGCGAGCGTGGAGTTTGCTGAGTACCGAAAGTACGTTCCTGGCGATGACCTGAGACGGTTGGACTGGCGAGCACACGGCCGCAGCGATCGCTACTACGTCAAAGAATTCGAAGCCGACACAAACCTACGTTTGCAATTGGTTTTGGACACCAGCGGTTCGATGGAATACGGCTCCGGTGAACTCAACAAATTGCAGTATGCCCGTCGCATCGCCGCCGCGATCGGTTACTTGGCCGTGCAACAAGGCGACGCTGTCGGACTGTCGTGCGTCAGCAATGGCATCACCGGTCACTTGCCACCACGACGCAACCCGGCTCACCTCAAGACCATCTTCGATGCCCTCGAAGAAACTCGCGGCCAAGGCGAAACCCATCTGGTTGACGTCTTGCATGAACTGGCCGAAACAACTCGCCAAGCGGCGATGGTGATCGTGATTTCGGACTTCTTCGTTGATCCCAATCAACTGCGAAGCTGCTTCGAACACTTGCGATTTCGCAAACACGATTTGTCGCTGTTCCATCTGCTCGATCCGATGGAACTGAACTTTGAATTTTCGCGGCCGACACGCTTCCTCGACATGGAAGGCGGCACCGCCATCTTTGCCGAACCCAGTGAGATCGCAGATCGGTATCACGATGCCTTGAAAGACTACCTGGATCAACTGCAACGAATCGTGGTGTCCTCGGGTGTCGACTATCACCGAGTCAGTATCGATCAACCGTACCCCGAAGTGCTGACGAACTTCTTGACCCGACGCGCGATGGCAAAGGGGGGACGATGAGCTTCCTTCAACCCTGGATGCTGTTCGCTCTGCCGATCGCCCTGCTACCGATCATCATTCATTTGATCAACCAGCGTCGTTATCAAACGACGCAGTGGGCGGCGATGATGTTCCTGCTGGCCGCGAACCGGATGAATCGCGGTTACGCTCGCATTCGACAATGGGCCATCCTGGCGTTGCGAACGTTGGTGTTGCTGGCCTTGATCATCGCCATCGGACGACCACTCGCCAGCGGTTCGCTTGGTGGCGGACTGGTTGGCTCACTTTCAGGAGGCTCGTCCGCGAACACGATTGTGTTGCTCGATCGTTCGCCTTCCATGAACGCCAACGCAGCGGGCGATTCGCGAACTAAACTGGAAGCCGGCGTCGCTCAAATCGCGGAAACACTGCAAACACTCGGTGCCGGCCGAGTCCTGCTGATCGACAGCAACACGGTCACGGCATCGGACTCCTCTCCTGCTCGAGAACTGGCGTCGCCCGAGGAATTACTGGACCTCCCGCAGACCGGACCTTCGGATGCATCGGCGGACATCCCGGCGATGATGTTGGCGGCACTGGACACCATCCAAGCCAACTCGATGGGTCAAATCGACGTTTGGATTTGCTCCGACGCACGTGAGCATGACTGGCAATCGCGTGACGGACGTTGGCCCACGCTTCGCGAAGCACTGGCCCAATTCGGACGCCGAGTTCGCTTCCGATTGCTGACCGTCGCGGGGACTGACCAGCCCAACCGATCGATTCGCATCGACGACATTGCTCTGCGAACCGAAGGTGACGAGCGAGTGCTGACGCTGTCGGGCAAACTTCAAAGCGATTCTGAAGACGGCGACACATCGAACACACCGGCCAACACATCCATCCGCATGGATCTCGATGGAGCCGAATCGATTGTCGAGCTGCCACTTGAATCTGGTTCGGGCGAATTTACTGACTTGCGAGTCCCCTTGGATCGTGAACAGGAACGCGGACTCGGGCACGTGTCTTTGCCTGCTGATGGCAACAACGCTGACAACACGTACTACTTCGTCTTCGATCAACCACCGCCGCGAAAAACGGTGGTCGTGTCATCCAACGAAGACGTTGCCAACGTGCTGCGATTGGCGGCGGAGATCACCCCCGACCCAAACATTGACGCTTCCGCGGAGGTCCTCCTGCCCGCCGAAGTCCCATCGATCGCCTGGGACGAAACCGCACTCTTGCTTTGGCAAGCCCCGCTGCCCGTCGGCGCATCCAATGCCGACCTTCGCAAACGCTTGGAATCATTTTTGGACCGCGGCGGTCGAGTGATCTTCTTTCCTCCCGCCAACCCGAATCCAAAGGCGGGATTATTCGGCGTGTCCTATTCCCCTTGGACGGATTTGAAAGACGACGTGTCCATCGCGACATGGCGAGGCGAAGCGGATTTGCTGGGCAAGACATTGGCGGGAGCCTCCCTGCCGGTTGGAAAGCTGAAGGTGCATCGTCTTGCGGCTCTCTCCGGTGAAACCACCCCGCTAGCGAAGTTGTCCAACGACGAACCCGTCTTGGTCCGAGTCCCCACGCCTCGCGGCGGAGTTTACTTCTGCGGCACAACACCGGCCGGCAAGGATTCGACTCTTTCGTCCGACGGTGTCGTGCTATACGTGATGATCCAGCGAGCCTTGGTCGACGGTGCCGCTTCGCTCGCCAACACTGGTCGCCTGGATGCCGGAACAGTTGATGCAGAACTGGCGGCGAACTGGAAACGACTGCAAGGCCCTGACAATTCGCTGTCCACCGAACATGCTTTCACCGCAGGTGTCTACGCCGACGGCGATCGCTACAACGCGATCAATCGCTCGGCGGGCGAGGACGCCACCGACACGTTGAAAGAATCTCAGATCGATGACCTCTTTCAAGGCTTGGTGCTGGAACGCGTCAACCAAACCGCGGGCGAATCCAACTCGTTGGTCGACGAAGTCTGGCGAGCGTTTCTGATCCTGATGCTGATCGCCATGATCGGTGAAGCCATCTTGTGTTTGCCGCGGCAATCCGCCCAAGCGGCCTCCCCATCCGTCGGAGGTGCCACGGCATGATCGAAACTCATTCACTCTCGTTTGCCTGGACGCCGTGGACCATCGCCATCGCGGTGATTGCCATCGCAGCGACGCTCGTGCTTGGTTTCCTCGCATGCTGGCGAAACCATTTCCGAAAAGCGACCGTGCTGCTGGAAGCGTTGCGTTTGATCGTCGTCGTGGTCGCTGCGATTTTGCTCGGCGGTCCCGAATGGGTCGAACAATATGTTCCCGATGACAAACCTGTCGTTGCGGTGCTGTACGACGATTCAGGTAGTATGCAAACACGGGACGTGGTGCAGTCCGAACCTCAAACCCGCGAAGAAGCCATCGCATCGCTGACGCAAATGGAGGCTTGGAAGTCACTCGAGTCACGCGCCGAAGTGGTCATCGAACCGTTCGCCGAAACCAAACCAGAACCGAACAATCCCAACCGCATCAATCCGATCTCCAACCCCGCCGGAGTCGCTCCCGGTGAAACCGCTGAGTTCGCGGAAGAGAAAGGCACCGACCTTTCCAGTCCGCTGCTGGACGTCGTTCGCAAGCACCAACATTTGCTCGGTGTCGTGCTGGCATCGGACGGTGACTGGAACCAAGGCGACGCGCCCGTGCGTGCGGCCGGACGTCTGCGATCGATGGGCATTCCCGTGTTCACCGTTCCAGTTGGCAGCGAAGAACGTTTGCCCGATGTCGAACTGCTCAGCTTCGATGTGCCAACGTTTGCGATCGGCGGTAAGAAGGTTCGAATCCCGTTTTCGATCGAAAGTTCGCTGCCGCGAGACCACGCCGCGACGGTCACCATGACCACCTCGAAAGGCGAGACGATCACCAAGGACATTCGCATCGCCGCGATGGGCCGCACCAATGATTCGGTCGATTGGGAACCAGAAGACCTCGGCGATGAAACGCTGACGCTGACGATCAGCAAACATCCCAACGAGCTGCTCGATGACAACAACGAGATCACCGCACCGATCTCCATCCGAGAAGAGAAACTGCGTGTGCTGGTGATCGAATCGGTGCCTCGCTGGGAATACCGCTATCTACGAAACGCTTTGTCGAGAGACCCCGGTGTCGAGGTTTCGTGCTTGCTGTTTCACCCAGGCCTCGACGCTCGCGGCGGAGGCAACGCCGATTACATCGCGACCTTCCCGGACACGAAAGAAGAGCTTTCAAAATACGACGTCGTGTTCCTCGGCGACGTGGGCTTGGACGACGATCAATTGACGCTCGAACAATGCGAATGGTTGCACGGTTTGGTCGAACAACAGGCCAGCGGTCTCGTCTTCATTCCCGGTTGGGAAGGCCGCCAGTTCAGCTTGCAGGAAACACCGCTGAAAGATCTGTTGCCGGTCACGCTCGACGAAGGCCAACCGGGCGGTTGGGGTTCACGCACCGCACAGCACTTCGAACTCACACAACTGGGTCGTCGCAGTCTGCTGACCAAACTCGCCGACACCGCCGACGACAACCTGGAAGTCTGGGGCAACCTGCCTGGCTTCCAGTGGTACGCACCCGTGCTGGCCGCGAAACCGGGGTCGGAAACGCTGCTCGTTCACCAAGAGGTCAGCAACCGATTCGGCCGCCTGCCGCTGCTGGTCACGCGAACGTATGGAGCGGGCAAGGTCCTGTTCATGGGAACCGACGGTGCTTGGCGTTGGCGAAAAGGCGTCGAGGACTTGTACCACTATCGGTTCTGGGGCCAAGTCGTTCGCTGGATGGCGTATCGCCGGAACATGGCTCAAGGCGAAACGATGCGGCTGTATTACTCACCCGAACAACCGCAAGTCCGCCAAACGGTCAGCGTCAACGCAAACGTGATGGAAGCCAGTGGCGAACCGCTTTCCGGTGGTGACGTGACGCTGCAAATTGTGGCTCCGTCGGGCCGTTCACAAACGATTCAATTGCAATCCTCGGGTGAAGCCTGGGGTGCGTTCGCAGGCCGCTTCACACCGGAAGAACCTGGCGAACACAAGTTGACTTTGTTTTGCAAACAAACCGGTGACTCATTGCAGACCACGGTGTTTGCTCAGGGAGTCGCCTTGGAACAAATTGGAAAACCGGCTCGCCCCGACGTGATGCAAGAGATCGCTCGCGTCACCAATGGGCAAGTCTTCACCGTCGATCGAGTGGAAGACGTGATCGCGTGGCTGTCCGCCATGCCCGATCGTCCGCCTTCGATTCGTCGCATCGCACTTTGGAGTCACCCGGCAATCGTCGGTGGATTCATCGCTCTGTTGGCATTGTTTTGGATCGGTCGCAAGGGAGTCGGATTGATATGAAGATTGCAGACAACCATTCACCCGCGCAAACAAATCTGCGCATTCCCGATTCGCTCAAGCAGCAATTGCTGGCTTACCGGAGGCGAGTTTGGCAAATCAAACTGACCGAAGCCGTCGCCATTGTGGTCGCGGGGATCGGACTGGCGTTCCTGCTCGTCTACGGGGTGGACCGCTTCACCGACACGCCGGCGATTCTGCGAGGCCTGCTTTGGATCGGCGGATTCGCACTGATCGCGATTGTTCCGTGGGCCATCTACAAATGGGTCTACAAGCACCAAGCCCTCGAGCCGCTGGCCAAATTGCTGAGCCAAAAGATGCCCTCGATCGGCGACCGATTGTTGGGCGTGATCGAGCAGTCTCACAACGCGTCCGAACAAGCCCGCTCGCCCGAGCTTTGCCAAGCCGCAATGACGCAAGTCGCCGACGACGCGGCCGGCAAAGACTTCCGCGGTGCCGCACCGAACTCCTGGTACAAAGCCTGGACCGGTTTGGCCGCCGCGACGGTGCTGGCCATCGGAGCCTTGGCGGTGACCTACCCCGCCGCAACGGGCAACGCGATGACTCGGTTGTTGGCCCCCTGGGGTTCCACGCCACGGTACACGTTCACCCGAATCGATGCGTTGGCAAACGACGTCTACATCCCACACGGCGAACCCGTTGTCCTGCCGGTTGCATTGAGTGAGAATTCGCGTTGGCAACCCGAGTCCGCCGAACTGCACATCGGTCAACAAAAGCCAATCCAAGCCACCCTTCGCAACGGGCAGTATGCCTTTGCCGTGCCGCCTCAACTCAGCGAACATCCAATGTCGCTAACCGTCGGCGACGTGAAGCAATCGGTGAAGCTGAAACCCACGCTGCGTCCCGAACTTTCCAAGATTGTCGCGGACGTGAACTTGCCCGAATACCTCGGCCAACCCGAACCCAAACAGATCGATACGCGAGGCGGCTCTTTGACCGTCGTTCGCGGAAGCCAAGCTGTTGTGACCGCGATCGCCAATCGCGAATTGGCCGACGGCAAAGTCAACGAACAATCGCGTCCGGTCGATGGACCGCAATTGGCAAGCGATCCCGTGCAAGCCGTCGAGACGGAAACACTGCAGTTCCAATGGCGTGACCAGATGGGACTGACGGGACGCGAACCGTTCACGTTGTCGATCGAAGCGATTGACGACGAAGCCCCCACGCTGATCTGCGATGGTCTGGAACGCCAAGCCGTCGTGTTGGATTCTGAAACATTGACGTTCCAAGTCCGTGCCAACGATGACTTTGGCATCCGCCGCGTTGGCATCCAGTGGAAAGGCATGGACGTCGGTGCCGTCGAAGAACCGGCCGAAGGCGAACGGGCTCTCGCGGCAGGCGACCCAGCGGCCAGCAGCCTGGAAGCAATGGGAACGTTCTCGGCCAAGTCGCTGGGGATTCCCGCTCAACCGATCGAACTGCAAGTTTGGGCGGAGGATTACCTGCCCGAGCGTGCTCGTGTGTTGTCACCGCCGTTTTTGTTGTACGTCCTCACCCCGGACCAACATGCGATCTGGATGACCGAACAATTGAGCAAATGGCACCGCCAAGCCCTCGATGTTCGCGACCGGGAACGACAACTCCACGAGAAAAACAAACAACTTCGAGCGTTGTCCGCCGACGAAGTCGAAATGGATCAACACCAACGCGACATCGAACGCCAAGCCGCCGCGGAACGATCCAACGGTCGTCGATTGGAACGGCTCGGCCAAATGGGCGACCAATTGGTTTTGGCAGCCTCGAAGAATCCCGAAATCGGAGTTGGCCACTTGGAACGTTGGGCGGAGATGCTGCAAGTCTTGCAAGATCTTTCCGACAATCGGATGCCCAGCGTCGCGAATTTGCTGGATGACGCGGCCCAAGAAGCACCGAAGATTGCATCCAAACCCGGCCCTAAAAGTCCCGGCGGCCCCAAAGCGGGACAAAGCCGTGCGGGCGGCCCGGGCCCCGGATCTGAAATGTCCAAGCACCCTGGCCCCAAACCACGTGCGGCACCGCAGTTGGCCGACATGGAATCCTCCGCCAACTCACCCGACGAAGGCAAAGGTTCGCCCGGCGGACCAAAGAAACCCAGCAACCCTGCACTGCGTTTGCCAACGACCACCGTGATGGGCAAGAGCCAACCTTCGGATGACAAACCGAAGAAAGATGAACCACTGAAGATGGCGCAAGCGATCACCGAGCAAAAAGAACTGCTCGACGAATTCGACAAAATCGCCGACGAACTCAATCTCATTCTGGCAAACCTGGAAGGCAGCACGTTGGTCAAGCGACTGAAGGCTGCCTCACGCAAACAGAACTTGGTCGCCAAGCAACTGACCAATCACCTCGAACCCGCGTTCGGACAAAGTGCCCCACGCATCGACGACGAAGTCAAAGAGGTCTTCACGGAACTTCAAACCGCCGAGGATGAAAGCACCGAACAGATCTCCTACATCATGGACGACATGGAGGCCTACTTTGAACGGCGGCGCTTCGCTCAGTTCAAAGTCACCTTGGACGAGATGAAATCCAGCGATGTGATCGGTGGGCTGCGACAACTTTCCGCGGCGATCAAAGAACAACAGGGCATGTCCGTCGCACAGTGTGAGTTCTGGTCGGACTCGCTGGATCGTTGGGCTGAAAATCTGGTCGATCCCGCTTGCAACGGCAGTTGCCCCGGGGGCAAGTCACCGGAAAGTCTGCCGCCATCGATCGTTCGCGACGTGATGCAAATCCTGGAATCCGAAGTCAACCTGCGTGACGAAACTCGCGTGGCCGAACAAGCCAAAGCGGCCGTTGAATCCAAAGAGCACAAAGCCACGGCCGAGACGCTGGCCAAGACTCAAACGGAAATCAACGAACGCGTTGTGGACGTGATTGAACGCATCCGCGAATTGCCGGACGCGACCAAGCACTTCGGGAAAGAGCTCAAGATGCTGACGCAAGTTGATGCTGTGATGACCGACGCGACTTCGATCTTGAAGCAACCCAACACGGGCTCGCAAGCCATCGCAGCCGAGACCGAAGCGATTGAGTTGATCCTGCGATCCAAACGTATCAACCCGAAGGGCGGCGGAGGCGGCGGTGGTTCACCGGGTGGCGGATCGGGCGGTGGCAACAGCACCGATTCCGCTTTGGCATTGCTGGGCAAAAGCAAGAACGAAAAGGAAGTGCGTGAGAACAAAAACGTCACGCAATCGACCGGCGAGACCGGCGCAGAACTGCCCGAAGAATTCCGTCGCGGACTGGATCAATACTTCAGCCGACTGGGAGGCACCTGATGGTCACCCGCCGTTGGAGTTTCCTGTTGCTTGGAATGTTAGCATTGACGACTCGTCCTGTCTCATCACAGGAACTGACGAAGGAGGCGATCCAAGAATTCAACGTCCTCAATCGGTTGGTCGCCCCAAAAGTCAAGGCAGAGGCAAAACAACCCATACCGCCTGAGTTTCTTAAACCGTTGGTGAATGCGGAACTTTCATTTGTGCACCGAGTCTGCGAACCGACCGAAGAACAGATGAAAGCCATCGTTGAGTCGGCTGAAGAAGCGTTTGATGAGATGGGTGACCTGCTGGCGAACAATATCCGGGTGGCCCAGCTACCTCGATTCCATGGCCTCAACGGGGAAACACTCAATGCAAATCCCATCCGCCGAATCCGCAACGACACCATGGAATTCCTGCCGCTGCTCTTAACCGAGAAGCAGTTTCAGAAGTACAAACAAGAATCCTCACAACGAGACCGGATCGAACGCGAGGCCGCCGTGGACTATCTCATCACGCTGTTGGATTCAAAGCTGGTTCTCTCCGAAGTCCAACAACGAAAACTTCGCACGGTCTTTCTAAGCGAATGGCCCAGTCTCGATGTGGAATGGATCAATAGCTACCTCAACAACCCAAACTTTGTCCCGGTCATTCCAAGCAATTTGCTGCGAAAAGTCCTCAACACAGATCAACAAACGGCATGGGCGTCATACCAGCAGGTCAGCATGGGCGTCATGATCGGACAGAATGCCGAACAGTTTCTTCAAAAGGAGTGGCTACCATGAAACCGTTTGGAAGGGTCGGTTTGTTCGCCGCCATTCTGTTTGGTGTTCTAGTAGGCGTGGCTCCGAATCCCTGCTTCGCGCAAAACCAGATCAACTTGGCTCAGTTTGACAGTTGGATCTTCCAACGGCACGGTCGAGATGAAGCACGTTGTCGCTCCAACCTCAAGAAAGAAATCGAACTTCAATTCGTTCGTATCGAACAATCCACACCCCTGAGCGAGAGCCAGAAAGACGCGTTGCGATTGGCTGGCCAAGGTGACATCAAACGGTTCTTCGATCGTGTCAACGACGCTCGCGAAAAATTCCTTCAACTGGAGCAGACAAACAACAACCACGATGTCACCGAAGCCTACCAACTGGCATCGCCTCTTCAACGAGAACTGACCGAAGGACTGTTTGGCGAAGGATCACTGATGCAGAAGGTCACTCACTACGTGATGACTGAAGAACAAACGGTCGAATTCCAAGAACGGCGAATCGAGCAGTTCCGAACCGAGATGGAAGCAAAGGGCAAAGTGTTCTTGGCCACCATGGGACGGAGCATGGCATTGACGGCCAGACAGCAGCGTCAACTGCAAGCACACTTCCGAAACAAAGCCCAGCAGATCGAGAAAGTCATACCAACGAATCAACAACCCAGATTCAACCAATACCTGTTCATCACCTGGATCAGTGAAATGAAAAATGAAGAGGACATTTCCTTTCTCGACGAAGAACAAATGCAACTGATTGAAAAGCTGGCAGAGAGGGCTCGAGCAATCCGCCCCATGCTCGAGCAACAAGGGCTCATTGAATGAACGTCATCCGACCTAAAACCCGTTTCGTCTTGCTCGCATCGCTCATGATCGGAATGTGGTTTGCGACTCCGGTCTACGCCCAGTTCCCAACCGCGCAGCTCGGCGATGTGGTCCCGCGTGATGTGCGAGAGGTCTACGAAAAAGGCCTGCAATACCTCGCGAAATCACAACGCGAATCGGGCGATTGGTCCGAAGGCTCCTACGCCGGCCCCGGCGTAACCGGCATGGCCGTGATGACTTTCTTAGCCTCGGGAGAGGACCCCAACTACGGCATCTACAGCAGCAACATCCGCCGCGGTTTGATCAGCATTGTCAATTCCCAGGATCCGACCTCGGGCATTCTTGGTGGCAACAGTGGTCACGCCAGTATGTACAACCACGGTTTCGCGACCTTAGCCCTCGCCGAAGCCTACGGCGTGGTCAACGAACGCCTGCTCACCACCGGTGGCAAGAAACTCGATCGCTCGCTCGGCGAAGCTCTGGAACTCGCCGTTCGCGGTGCGGTGACGTCGCAGAAGAAGAACTCCTACGGTGGGTGGCGATATGGTGCGGACGCCAAAGACGCCGATACCTCCGTCAGCGGCGCCGTCATGGTGGGATTATTGGCGGCTCGCAACGCTGGCGTCAAAGTCCCCGACGAAGCGATCGATCGCGGCGTGGCTTACTTCAAATCCATGACCAGCTCGTCCGGACAAGTTGCTTACGCTGGGCTTGGCGGTTTTGATAATTCAACACCACGAATATCGATCGGATGTTTGGTCTACGCCGTGTCTCGCCGCAAGGACATGCCCGAATTCAAAGCCACTCTCGCTGCACTCACCAATCAAATGGACACCTCCGGCGGGGCTTACATGAGCTATGGCAACTACTACCAAGCCCAAGCGTTGTTTCAGGGCGATGTCGAAGCTTGGGAAAAATGGAACAAGGAATTGATCCGTCAACTGAAGGCCAAACAGAACGACGACGGAAGTTTTTCCGGCAACTATGGCACCACCGTCGAAACCTCTTTGTCGCTGCTAGCGATGGCGCTCAACTTCCGTTTCCTGCCGATCTACGAACGATGAAAACAACTGAGAATCACGATCGCATGAAACGACGAAACACGGCAATCCATGTGTGCATGCCCTTGCTGGGATGCCTTCTTGGATTCCTGACCTCACCGATGTTCACTGCCGACTTGGTCGCCGATGAATTGCCTGGAATTCTGCGACTGAACAATGGCGATTATGTTCAGGGACAATTCTCGCCCTCCGAATTGAACGCCGACGACGCGTCTCCGGTGGTGAACTGGCAACACGCCGGTTTCGCGACTCCGTTTGAATTTCCGTTTGCAACGTTGGCGTCCGCCACCTTCCCAGCTCCGACGGACATCACCGCCACGAAAGGGAAGTTTGCATTTGAATTGCTGAACGGCGATCGTCTGTTTGGCAACATTGTCGAAGTCGGCGATCCGTTGATCGTCACTCTGGGGGAAGACGAACCGTCGGAATTACCGCTCGCAATGGTCCGACAGATCTTTCGATGGGACGACAGCCGCGCCGTGGTTTTCCAAGGTCCCGGCAGCCGAGACGATTGGGAATCGAGTGGTCAGATTGAAAGCTGGACCGACTCGAAAGGCACACTGGAAACCAGCGCCACGATGGCAACCCTTTTTCGCGATTTGAAACTACCGCAAGTAGCCCGCGTTGAGCTGGACATCAGTTGGGAAGGAAAGCCCAATTTCGTGATCGCAGTGGGCGTCGATCCGCGTTCCGCAGAGAACACTTGGGCGGATGCCTTTCACATTGAAGTTTGGGACGAAGACATCGTCGCCGTTTGGGAAGACGGATCGCTGGCGGGTGTTCAGTCAATTGCCAAGCTGAAAGAACTCGGCAATCGACTGCAGGTGACATTGAAAATCGACCAAGCCAACCGGCACGTGATGATCGAATCCATGCGTGGCGAAACGCTGACGCAGTACACCCTACCAATCAAAAAGCCGCGAGTTGCGCAGACTGGGATTTACTTCCGCAACATCGACGGCGTCCTTCGCATTCGTTCGCTTCAGGTTCTGCATGCAACCGACCTGAACTCGAAATCCAGTGATCGCGAGAAAACAGCCGAGAACTCGGAAGGTCCCGACGTCGATACAGCCGTGCAGTTGGTCAATGGCGATGCGTTTCAAGGACGCTGGAAGGCAATCCAAGATGACGAATGGTTATTTGAAGACGGCGAAGAAGAACGATCGGTCCCGAGCGACGAAATCCTAGTGATGGACTTTCGTCGAGCCATCCCGAAAGGTGATCTGGAGCCACAATCAACCACCATTGATTACTTACAAATCAGAACCTTTGATGGAATGCGTTTGAGCGGACGCTTGCAGCGAATCGACGAGCAAGCAATGCATGTCATCGCTGAGGCGACGCAAAGCCAAATTTCGATTCCGATCTCAAGCATCGACACAATCGATTTTCAGTCCTCACAAGCGGCCGTGCCGTCTCTCCGCGGACAAATGAGATTGGAACTCGAAGGAACGCATCTGCATGGACGCTTGCTCGACACGGAACCCGACAACCAGCCGACACCACTTCGGTTTGGACCAACGGAGATCGCCGCGTCGACGATGCTTCCCAGCCTCCAGGGCAAACTCATCCTGCGCCCGACCATCGAAACCACCAAATCGGCAACGGAATTGCGTATCGAGCGGCTTGCGAAAATTCGCGAAGCCGCACAACAAAAAAAAGGTCTGAGGGTCGTTCAGAACCAAGTCATCGCTGTTCAGCCAGCCGCGAAGGCTGGGGTTTGGAATGTATTCAACAAAGCGTTCAATCCTGCAGCTATCCAGAAAGCAGTCAGCGGAAAACCGATCTACTTGAAGACCGGTGAAGTCATCCCGGGCAAAGTGATTGCAATTGATGAACGGGAGGTCACTTTTGAGTCTAGCATGACGAAGAAGACCAAGCTTCCTCGTGAACAAATCCGTGCACTCCATCTGAATGGTGGCAATGCGAATTCGGTCATTGACGAACAGGAACGCGAACGACTTCTGACCGTTCCCCGCAATCGAAAGAACAGTCCGCCAACCCATCTCCTGATTGCTCGCAATGGCGACATGATGCGTTGCCGACTGGTCAGCCTGACCGAAGAGACCGCCGAAGTCGAATCGCGTTTGGAAACGATCACGATTCCGCGCAATGTCATCTCGCAAATCATCTGGTTGAAACCACCGGTCGAAGTGGAAGACGAGAACAATGCCGATGCGGATGATGCCCCCGAAGTGCTGGCGACCGATCAAGCAACGGATGAATCCGCTGGCCTTACCGTGCAAGGCAAGATGCACGATGGCAATCGATTGTCCTTGGTTCCCGAGAGCGTCATCAACCAAACGTTGATCGGTGAAAACTTTTTCCTCGGTCCGATTCGCCTGCCGCTCGCCAACTGCGAAGAACTCTATCTCGGCGTGCGAAATGACTTTGAATTGGCGGATGACCCGCACGCGATTTGGCAGCTCGTGAATGCCCCCGAACCGATCATTGGCGACTCGGGTGGCGGCGACGATTCGATGGCTGGCACTCGGTCTCCTCTGGTGGGAAACCCTGCTCCAGACTTCAAACTCAAAACACTTGACGGCGAACCGTTTCGCATCGCCGATCAAACCGGTCGAACACTGGTTCTGGATTTTTGGGCGACCTGGTGCGGTCCATGCATGCAGGCCATGCCGGTGATCGAGGAAGCCGTTGCCGAATTTGATCCCGAACAAGTCCGTTTGGTCGCGGTCAACCTGCAAGAAAGTGCGGAAGACATCCGCAACACGCTCGACCGGATTGGCGTCAGCCCCGAAGTCGTGCTGGACATCGACGGTGTCGCGGCAGGACGCTACCAAGCCAACGCGATTCCTCAAACGGTCGTGATCGACGCAGAAGGCACCGTGACGCGAGTCTTCGTCGGTGGCGGATCGAAGCTGGGCGAACAATTGGCCGACGCCATTCGCGAAACGCTGGGTGAACCAGCAAAACAGAACTGAATCTAAAAAACTTTTCGACAGGCGTGAGATTCTCGCTCGCTGGAGGACTGTTCTTTTTAGCAACGCGTCAACAATAAGTGACGTAGCGGAAGGGCGCGAGCCCTCCGGTTCCTCACCGGGCGGCTTGCGCCACACCGCTAACATCGTCACTCATTGTTCACGCGTTGCTAACCTTTCTGCAGAGCGTTGACGGCCGCGAAAAAACTGCGGCGAAAAGAATCGCACGTCAAAACGCACAAACTCCAGTCTCCTCAACCCGGTTCACCTCATGACGGAATCTGCTTCTCGCAACGAACGCATCCTGGTTTGCGGTGCCACCGGCTATGTCGGAGGACGCCTGGCCAGACGGTTGCTGGAAGAGGGCTACCAGGTGACTTGTTTGGTCCGAAGTCCCGAAAAGCTGACCAAGTTTTCGTGGGGGCAACACGAGCGTCTCACCGTCGTCCAAGGCGAACTGGAAGACACCGAGGCCACCCGACGTGCTCTCGAGAAGATCGATGTGGCGTATTACCTCGTTCATTCCATGCAGTCGGCCAAGGGTGAATACGCTCAGCGAGACCGTGAGCTTGCGACCGGGTTCCGAGACTCCGCCCAGGAATCTTCGTGTCGACGAATCATCTACCTCGGTGGGCTGGGCGAGTTGGGTGCCGATCTTTCCGAACACCTCGACAGCCGACACGAAGTCGGTGAAATCCTGCAATCCGGCCGCGTCCCCACCACCGTGTTCCGCGCCGCGATGATCATCGGCTCCGGGTCCGCATCCTTTGAAACGCTGCGTTACTTGGTGGAGCGTTTGCCGATCATGGTCACTCCCAAGTGGGTCAAAACCGAAACCCAGCCCGTCGCGATTCGCGATGTCCTTCGCTACCTCGTCGCTTGTTTGGATGTGGAAGAAACGGCCGGCAAGACCTTGGACATCGGCGGCCCCGACGTCATGTCGTATCGCAATGTCATGCAGGTGATGGCGGAGAAACTGAAACTGCGTCGCCGAATCATCCTGCCGGTTCCCGTTTTGACTCCGTACCTCAGCAGCCTCTGGATCGGTTTGGTGACGCCGGTCAGCAGCAGCATCGCCCGACCACTGGCCGAAGGATTGAAGAACCGCACCGTTTGCCGGAACGACGATGCGGTGCGATTGATGCCTGGTGATTGCCTGGGCATCGAAGCCGCGATCGAAGCGGCGTTGGGTAAAACGCAACAAGGCGATATCGAAACACGCTGGTCCACCGCGGGCAAAATCCCGGGCGATCCAGACTGGTCCGGGGGAACGACGTTGACCGACCGTCGCGAAATCACCGTCCAAGGTTCTGTGGAGCAAACCTTCGCGGAGATTCGATCGATCGGCGGAGCCAACGGATACTGGGGCGCCGGTTTCCTCTGGCAAGTTCGCGGTTGGATGGATCAAGCGATCGGCGGGCCCGGACTCCGACGTGGCCGCCGCCATCCGCGTGATTT
>NZ_DDGH01000010.1:15679-17057 GCF_002337565.1 Rhodopirellula sp. UBA1907
CGCCATCCGCGTGATTTGCATTACGGCGAAGCGGTCGACTTTTGGCGAGTCACGAAACTGGTTCCCAACGAACGCCTGACCTTGCGAGCCGAAATGAAGCTGCCCGGCGAAGCGGAACTCGACTTCCAGTTGGAACCGTCCGGGGCAGAAACAACACAAGTCGTCATGACAGCGAGATTTCGTCCCAAGGGCTTGCTGGGCCTGGCGTATTGGTACGCGGTGTTGCCGCTGCACGGCCTCGTCTTCCCCGTCATGCTTCGAGGAATCGCGAAAAACGTTCGGGGGTAGCCTCTCGTGTTGAACGACTTCGAGTCGATCGAACTAGCCAGCCATCTATCGTACATTGGCCGACAATTCGCTTTCCGATCTGTCGCCATCAACCAGCGGTGAGAAAAGGCAATCCGATGTCCCATCGAAAAATCATGACTGTCGCAACGATCGCCGTTCTGGTCACCGGCGGAGTGTTCCTGCTGAGCCGAACCACGCGAGCGGGTTACGAATCGGCGGAATACAAAGTCATCGAGTCCAACGGCGAATTTGAAATTCGCGAGTATCCCGATCTGATGCTGGTCGCAACGAAGACCAAAATCGATGCTCAAGGCCGAGATGGCAGCTTCATGAAGCTGTTTCGCTACATCTCGGGAGCCAACGAAGCCGAGCAAAAGATCTCAATGACGACTCCCGTCTTCATGGAAAACGATCAAGCCGATTCGGAAGTCCAGATGGGATTTGTGATGCCCAAGGAAGTCGCGGTCGAAGGCGTTCCCTCACCAACCGGCCCCGACGTTGATGTCCGCAAACGAGCCGGCGGACGCTTTGCCGTGATCCGATTCCCCGGCAAGTTGGACAAAAAGCTCGCCAAGGAATCCGAAGCCAAACTACGAGCCTGGATGGAAACCAAAGGTCTGACCGCAGCCGTCAACGAAGACGATGAGTCGAACCAAACCAGCGGAGTCGAAGCCGCTTCCTACGATCCGCCCTTCACTCCCGCGGCTCTGCGTCGCAACGAAGTCCTGATTCGGTTGAAGTAGTGAGCAGTCCGCTACAATGAAAGCATGCCGTTCAACAATTGCCAGCAGTGTCGTCGTCTCTTTCATTTCCTGGAACCAACGCATCGCGTTGAGTCCGTAGGAAATTGGCCGAGTGATTTGGACTCGCTTTGTCCAGAATGTCGACGGATGATCCTCCACAGCCAACATGGATCCAAAGCAGCCGAGGACAAACCGGTCGAAGGCCAGTCGGAAGATAGAAAACGCTTTGACTTCGGTGAGTGAAGAACCAGCCGTGGGTTTCCGTCTGCGCTAGCGGTGCCGTAAGGAACCGTTCGGAATCAAAATCGGCTGTAGCGGAGCGGAGCGAGCCGCCCGGTGTGTCACCG
>NZ_DDGH01000010.1:17233-17537 GCF_002337565.1 Rhodopirellula sp. UBA1907
CTCGCGCCCTTCCGCTACCTTTTGAATCCCGAAGTTGTTTCCAAATGGTTCCTAATCGGGAAGAGTTTAACGAATTGTTCGTCAGGTTGGTTTGCCCAACTTCCAGGTGGGAAGATCAGTCGAATCGGTCTGACAAAACAGTTCTTCCGAGGGCCTCTTCTCGCCGGCAGCGACCGCGCGAACTGTTGAGCAGTTCGGCAGGAATGACCGGGCATCACCATGTGATGCCATTTGGGCGATAGCCTGGACTGCTGAATATTCGGCGTTGTGACGCACTGTCGTTGCGCAAGTTTTCATCCCGGTA
>NZ_DDGH01000083.1:0-1223 GCF_002337565.1 Rhodopirellula sp. UBA1907
GCCATCTTCGATCCGATTGCGAACGTCCGTGTGAAGCCAACTCCCTGGTCGCAGGCGGGCAAGAATTTTCTCCAGATCTTTTGTCGCTTCTTCCGGTTCGCCCAACCGCCGTCGCAGTTCGGCAGCTTCCACCGCAAACGCAATCTTGTCGTCTTCATCGCGGCTGTTTTTCGATAGTGCTACAAAGCGAGCGAGTGCTTCTTCGAGATTCCCTTCTTCGGCGAGTGCTCGAGCAATTTGGCCCCCGACGCGGGCATCCCGCGGGAACATCGCTTCGAGTTGTTTCCAAACTGCGAATGCTTTTTCGTTTTGTCCTGCACGCCCATAGATCCGACCTAACTCAGTGAAAATCGGCACCGCCTCATTGCGTGCGGGACCGCGGTCGATTGCGCGTTGAATTGCCGCGGCCGCCCGTTCGTTTTCGCCAACCGCGAGCAAAGATTTACCGAGATAGAAACTGCAGGCCGCTTCGTCGGGCAAACGTTTTTCTGCCTTCGAGAATGCTTCCACAGCGAGCGCTGACTTACCGCGTTGAGCTTGGATCAGCCCTAAGACCATCGCCTTTTCACCGGCTGACGGCGCATCATCATCGACGTCCAACGATTCGATCAGTTGATCAAGCGAACCGTTCTGAACGTGATACCCATAGACTCGATCCAGGGCGGTACCAGGACGAGGCCGACGTAATAAGACTTGAAAGAACCGGTCCGCGGTCACGCGTTCTCTATCAGTCTCACCGACCTCTTGAGCAGAGGATGGCAAACACAGCAATCCGCCTCCAAGTAAGAAGACTAACAGAGGACCAAAGCAGAAGATCCGAACTGAACGGCAGTGAATCACGGCAACCTCGACGTCAAAGCGGAAGTCGAACCAAGCAAGCAGAAGAATCCTCACTGTAGAGCTCGGCGCCGCGCGATGCAATTCTCGACACCCCCCACCTCACATTTTCTGGTATTCTGCTTCAGACCTTCCAAACGATTGCTGCGATGGCGAACCTTTAGGAACAACATGAGTGAATCGATTGACAACGAGTTGCGTGACCGGCTCGAACAATTCCGTGGGGATTTTGGTCGACTTCGTGAAGAAGTCTCCAAACGCATCGTCGGTCAACAACCAATTGTTGACGGGGTACTGACATCTTTGATCGCGGGTGGCCATGTGTTGCTGGAAGGCGTGCCTGGCCTAGGAAAAACACTCTTGGTTCGAACGTTGTCGGACGTCTT
>NZ_DDGH01000083.1:1414-1859 GCF_002337565.1 Rhodopirellula sp. UBA1907
TCCTTTGGTCGCATTCAGTTCACTCCCGACCTGATGCCGGCGGACCTGATCGGCACTAACATTTTGGTTGAAACCCAAAATGGGCACAAAGAATTTCAATTCCAACGTGGCCCGGTATTTGCCAATGTGGTTTTGGCCGATGAAATCAACCGCGCAACGCCAAAGACACAATCCGCTTTGCTAGAAGCAATGCAGGAACACAGTGTCACGGTCGCGGGAACTTCGCATCAACTTGACGGGCTATTCTTTGTGTTGGCCACGCAAAACCCGCTGGAAATGGAGGGAACCTATCCACTTCCCGAAGCCCAACTGGACCGTTTCCTAATGAAATTGGTCGTTCCGTTTCCGACGACGGACGAAATGGAAACGATCATGGATCGCACCACGGCAGGAGAGATTTCGCCGCCCGAAAAAATCATGGCATCCGATCGGGTGATCGAGCTTC
>NZ_DDGH01000083.1:1963-2921 GCF_002337565.1 Rhodopirellula sp. UBA1907
TCCGATCGGGTGATCGAGCTTCGCCGCCTTTCGCGGCAAATTCCGATTGCCGATGAGGTTCGGCGGTATGCGATTTTGATGATCATGGGAACTCACCCATCCCACGAAGCTGCGACACCAATGGTGCGAAAGTTTGTCCGCTACGGCAGCAGCCCACGGGGAGCACAAGCATTGATTTTGTGTGCGAAAATCCGAGCCGTCTTGGACGGTCGCTTTCATGTGGCCAAAGAAGACATTCGCGAAATGGCCCATGCAACGCTCCGGCACCGGGTCATGCTGAATTTCGAGGGCCAAGCCGACGGAATCACCATCGACGCAATCGTCGATGACCTCATCGCAAACGTACACAGCGAAGCGGCTGTGGCATGACAGTCTTTGACTCGGATTTCCTGAAGCGATTGGAATACCTTTCGCTATTATCGAAGCGGATGTTCAAGGGTCAACTATTGGCCCAGCGACGAACGATGCAAACCGGCGGCGGAATCGAATTCGCTGACCACCGCGAATACATCAGCGGAGATGACCTTCGTTACTTGGATTGGAACGTTTATGCGCGGCATGGCGATTTGCTGCTAAAACGATTTCAGGAAGAGGAAGATCTTCACGTCTATATGCTGTTGGACACGTCTGCCAGCATGAATGTTGCTGGTTCAAATAGTGGCCATGGGGATGCAACCGGAACGAAATTCTTGCTGGCCCAGCAGATCGTGGCGGCGTTGTCCTACATCGCCCTGGCAGATCTCGATCGCGTTTCGATCTTGGCCTACGACGATCGTGTGCGGGCGACGATGCCACTGATCCGAGGCAAAAACCAAGTCCTCAGTTTGCTGCGTTTTCTTGAGCAACTTGAGTGCGGCGGCGAGCGTACGGACCTGCAATCGGTCGTTGGTGATTTTGTGGACCGAGCACCACGAACAGGATTGGCAATCGTTGTTAGCGATCTGTATGACCAAAAGGG
>NZ_DDGH01000083.1:3129-5028 GCF_002337565.1 Rhodopirellula sp. UBA1907
TTTCGCGACGGCATCGACCGACTCCGTTACGCCCGCTTTGAACCGCACGTGATACAGATCCACACGCCCAGTGAAGCGTCACCGAGTTTTCTGGGGGACATGGAGTTGGTGGACTGCGAGAGCGGTTTGCAAAAGAAGGTGACCGTAACCGAACGCAAGCTACGTCAATACAAAAAGCTTTTCCAAGCTTTCCTGGACGACGTCGAGACCTATTGCCGCAACCATGGACTGAGCCACACGCGAGCAACGACGGAGGTTCCCTTCGACGCTGTATTGCTTCGTATGATGCGTACTGCGGCGGTGGGATAATACATGTCGCTGGCGTCTCCCGAACGACTGATGTGGCTTTGGATCGCAGTTCCGATCATCGTTCTGTACATCCTGAAAACGCGTTTACGACGCCAGCCCGTCGCAACGCTCCTGTTTTGGGATCAGATCTTCGAAGAAAAACGCCAACGATCCCTGTGGCAAAACCTTCGCCGTTGGCTGTCACTTCTTCTGCAGCTTATTTTCGTCTCGCTCCTAGCATTCGCTCTGGCGGATCCACTTTGGCGGTGGCAAGCGGACTCCGGGCAAGAAGTGATTTTGGTCGTGGACAACTCGGCCAGCATGCAAGCTGTCGAACCCGAAACAGGGCAAACAAGATTGCAGCTAGCCGTTGACCGTGCCGCTTCACTCGCTCGTGGTCTTCGCCAGGGGGACCAGATGGCGTTGGTAACCGCCGGTACCACGGTCCGTGTCGTGGTCGGCATGTCTGACTTCGCGCCGGCGATCGAGGAAGCCATTCATTCGATCCAGCCAACCGATGGACCGACGCAAATCAAAGATGCCATCGAAGCGGCCAGACGATTGGCAGACGAAGAAGAACGGCGTCGCATCGTCGTCATCACCGACACGACACTCGACGAACAATACGACATCGAATCAGCCGAAGATCTTTCATGGGAGTCCATCGGCACCTCTCAAACCAACTTGGCAATCACCACGTTCCAAGTTCGACGTTCGAGCGTTGATCCGATCGGCTATGCATTGCTGGTCGAAGTCCGCAACTTTTCCGACGAACCATCCAGCACACGGCTGAAGCTCACGCTCGGTGAAGACCTAGTGGACGTTGTCCCGATCAAGCTGGAAGCCAATGGCGTCTGGCAAACAACGATCGAAGGAACGTCTCGCGAAGGCGGGGTCCTGACCGCGTCACTGGATGCGACCGATGGGCTTTCCGTTGACAACACGGCCCGAGCGGTTGTTCCGGCCCGCCCCTTCGTTTCAGTGACTTTGGTCACCGGGCCAGATGACCAGTCGTTTTATCTTCGCACCGTTTTGGAATCGATTCCGTTGATCAAGTTGACGGTGGTCAACGACACTGAGCAAACCGCGGAGAATGGTTTGACCATCTACAGCGGAACGGTTCCCACCGAACTTCCTCCTGGCCCCGCTCTGTTCATCGCTCGCGATGACGGCCCACCAGGAACCTGGAAACTCGGCAACGAAATCGACACACCCATCGTGGCAAAACAGGACAAAGAATCACCCCTGTTGCGACACGTTCAATTGCAAAACGTCATGCTCGCCGGTGGCCGTGATATCGAAGTCGATGAATCCTTGGGAGAAGCGACGACGTTGCTTGAAACAGCCGACACTTCGCGGGTGTTGGTTTCCGTCGAACGCGAGGCCGGCCGGATCCTGATTTTGTCAGCAAACCTGGACGACAGCGATCTTCCGCTTCGGATCGCCTTTCCCGTCATGATGACCAACGCCATGAATTGGTTCTTCCGGCAAACGGGCGACATGAACCCAGCTTTGAACACAGGATTGGCGACAACCGTGCCATGGGATTTCGATGCTGCTTCCGCCGTGCTGATGTCGCCGGATGGAAACGTCCGAAACATTTCGGTTGCA
>NZ_DDGH01000083.1:5195-5520 GCF_002337565.1 Rhodopirellula sp. UBA1907
GTGATCGCGCCGCCATCAGCCCGATCGGAAAAGCCGGCGTGTACGGACTGTTTTCGCCTGAGTCGTTGCCCAAACCCGACATGGCACCACAGTCCGAACAACTGCCGATCAAGACTCCCGAAGAATGGAAGTTGGCGGTGGAAGTCCCGGGCGAGCTGCTGGCGGTCAACCTGTGCAGCGCCGACGAAAGTGACCTGCGAGTTGCCAAGCAACCAAACGAAACAACCCGTTTGGTCTCCCGCGGCGGAGCTCCCGCGTGGTTCTATTTGGTCATGCTGGCGATTGCATTGGTGATCGGTGAGTGGGCATTGTTCCACCGAAGGGT
>NZ_DDGH01000083.1:5709-7264 GCF_002337565.1 Rhodopirellula sp. UBA1907
TGCAATGGACCCAACTTCAATGGGCTTGGCTCTGGATCCCGGCAATCTTGTGGCTGGTGATATTCCACCTTCGAACGCTGAGCGACTTTCCGCCGCGTCAACGACTTGTATCGTTGTTGATCCGAGGCATCGTGCTAACGCTGCTCATCATGGCGATTTGTGGACCGGTGATGCTGCGCTTGACCTCGAAAAAAATGATCGTGTTCGCAATCGACCAAAGCGAGAGCATCGACGAGGCCGCTCGCGAAACAGCAGACGAATATTTGAAACAAGCAATCGAGCAGGCGGAAAAAGACAACGCGGAGGTTCGCTTCCTGCCGTTCGACAGCACTCCACGGCAACTGCAATCCAGCTGGGCAGACCAGGAAAAGTCTCTCGCGGACACCAACAACGAACCAACATCAGCTGATGTTGCGGAAGAAGAAACAGAGGACGTTTCGGCCGATTCAATTGCCCCCGGGGAAGACGAGGTTCCGGCGCCAGTCCCATCACCGTCGGAGGCGGACGCCGAGGAAGCGAAACGAATGGGCACGGACTTAGCCGCCGCCATTCAAACCGCGGTGGCTTCGATTCCTCCATCCCGCGTGCCACGAATCGTATTGATGAGCGATGGCAACCCGACGAATGGCGATGGGATCGCCGCCGCGACGGACGCTGGTGTTCCCGTGTGGACGGTGCCGCTTCCGACACGAAGCGAACCTGAAGTGCAGATGGCTGCCGTGGAAGCTCCCACTCAAGTGCGTCAGGGCGAACCCTTCTTCGTCGAAGTTGTTGTTAGCAGCAACCGTGACACCGAAGGCCATGTCGATCTATATCGCGGTGACATTCAAATTGGCGACGTCGAAGCACCGCCGGTGAAGATCAAAAAGGGTGAAAACCGCTTTCGTTTTCAGCAAACGTTGTTGGGTCAACGACAAGAAACCTTCGCCGCGCGATTGCGAGACTGCGACGACACGTTGTTGGACAACAACGAAGCCGAGGCGATCGTGTACGCCAGCGGCAAACCTCGCGTGTTGCTGATCGACAGCGATCCCGACGAAACGGACTCTCTGCGTTGGGCACTGGATGAACAATCCATCGATGTTGACGTTCGTCCCCCGGAAGGCATCCCCAGCGATTTGTCCGAAATGCAGGGCTATGAATGCTTGATCCTTTCCAACGTGCCCGCGACGTCGATGACAATGCGGCAGATGGATCTGATCGGGATCTACGTCCAGGACTTGGGTGGCGGGCTGATCATGCTCGGTGGTGACCAAGCCTTTGGTCTGGGCGGTTACTACCGAACTCAGATTGAGGAAATCTTGCCCGTCCGCAGCAACTTCGAAAAGGAACGCGAAAAGCCGTCGTTGGCGATGATGCTGGTGATCGACAAGAGCGGTTCGATGGGCGGTCAAAAAATCGAACTTGCCAAGGATGCCGCCCAAGCCGCCGTCGAACTGCTTGGCCCCAAGGACGCCATCGGAGTGATCGCGTTCGATGGAGACTCGTACACCGTGTCCGAGCTTCGTCCAACGTCCGATCGCGGTGCCATCTCGGATGCCATTTCGACAATCGA
>NZ_DDGH01000083.1:7468-8608 GCF_002337565.1 Rhodopirellula sp. UBA1907
GCATCCGGTGGCACAAACATGTACCCTGCAATGGCCGACGCTTACGAAGCGTTGATTGGTGCCACAGCCAAACTGAAGCATGTGATCCTGATGACCGATGGAGTCTCGTCACCGGGCGACTTCCAAGGTGTTGCCGGCGACATGTCCGCGTCGCGAATCACACTCTCGACCGTTGCGCTGGGGCAGGGTTCGAGCGAAGACCTGCTGGAAGAGCTCGCTCAGATTGGCGGAGGTCGCTACTACTTCTGCGACGATCCTCAATCAGTTCCTCAAGTCTTTGCGAAGGAAACCGTCGAAGCCAGCAAATCCGCGATCAACGAACTGCCATTTGTCCCACAATTGGTACGTCCCACATCGGTGCTCGATGGAATCGAATTGGACCTTTCGCCACTGTTACTCGGCTACGTTGTGACGCGTCCGAAACCTACTGCGGAGTTCATCTTGGCTAGCGAGTCGGGTGACCCGCTGCTTGTATGGTGGCGATACGGTTTGGGTATGTCGGTCGCTTTCACCAGCGACGCGAAAAATCGATGGGCGGGCGAATGGATGACCTGGCCAGACTTTGGAACCTTTTGGGCCCAAATCATTCGGCATGCGATGCGCAAAGACGACAATCGAGGCGTGTTTGTGGAAGTCGAACGAGACGGCAATCGGACTCGCGTGGTGATGGACGCGGTCGATGACAACGGACGATTCATCGACGAAGCCGATACTCGATTGACGGTGATCGATCCACGATTGAAGAACGAAAAGATCGCCATGCGACAAACCGCGCCGGGTCGCTATGAGGCCTCGGTGGAAACGCTTCGTCGCGGAGCGTACCACTTTGACATCGCGACCAACCGGATGGACGGGACCAGCCAACGAAGCTCTCGAGGAATCGCCGTTGGTTACCCCGACGAGTTACGATTGCTGCCACGCGGCGACGAATTGCTTCGTCAAATCGCTTCGGTAAGCGGTGGACGCTATGACGCCCCGGCAAATTCCATCACGGAAGACGACGACCGCACAGCACGTGACCCGGTCCCAATCTGGCCATGGCTACTGATGGCTGGCTTGGTCTTATTCATCGCGGATGTGGCGTTTCGACGGGTCGAAATGCTTTGAGAGTGGCTTGAAAGCAATCACGTCTCCAAAATC
>NZ_DDGH01000083.1:8719-10121 GCF_002337565.1 Rhodopirellula sp. UBA1907
CCAGTCGGGATCCGCCCAGATTTTCTTATGATTGATACCGCTTTCTATCTTGGTGGCTGGCATCCCCACCCTCTAGACTGGTCAATAGCGACGGGCGAGCGGAATGACTGCCGATGGCATCGATCTGCTTCGCCCCCGAGTCATTCCACTTTCAGCCGCTTCTGCTAGTGAGACCAACGATGCTGCACGAAATTCTCCGTCCCGTTCAACGACGTCTGTGGCTTGCTTCGATGATCCGCGGCGTCTCCACCGGTCTGTTGATCGGAGCGATTCTTGCTCTCTGGGTCGCGATCGCTCGCACCGCATTCTTCCCCAGCATGCACTGGGCATGGCCACTATCGATCGTTGTTGCCGGCGGCGTGGTTGGTTGGGTGACCGGAATGCTGGGACGATTCAATGAGCAATCGGCCGCAAGACTAATCGACGAGCACTACGGACTGAAAGATCGTTCGATCACTTCACTGCAGTTCGACCGCGAACGGAATCTTCATTCGGATCCCGTGCGAGAGTTGCAGTTGGCGGAGGCGGACCAACAACTGCATCGAGTCAATCCAGTTGAGTGCGTCCCAATCACCGCACCGCGACACGCACGATGGATCGCAGGCTTGGTGATCGCAACGACGTTGTTGTTGATCATCGGCAATCGCAATGTTCCAACTTTGGAAGCCAAACCAATCTTGCCATTGGCTCAGCAGCAATCCTTTGACCTTCGCGAAACGATGCTCGAGGATTTGGAAGAGATGGCGGAGGAACAAGAGGATCCTGAACTCGAAGCTCTCATCGAAGAACTCAGTGAGAAACTGGATGAGATGGAATCCGATGCATTGGATGAAGCGGACTTGCTAGCGACACTTTCCGAAATGGAGCAATCGCTGGCAGAAGCCCGCGAGTCGCTGAAATTGGAAATGACTGACACGATGTTGAAGGCGCTCGCCGCGGCCATGAAACCATCGGACGCGATGAACCAAGCCGCCAAGGCACTTGAAGCCGAACAATACGACGAAGCAAGTGAACAGCTTGGAGCGGTGGATCCTTCTCAAATGGGCGACAAGCAACGCCGCGCCGTCGCAGACAACCTGAAAAAGATGTTGTCAAAACTCAAACCCGCACAGCAGGGACAACTTAGCAATTCAATTAGCGAGTTGGCCGAGGGCTTGGACTCAAAAAACATGAGTCAATGTAAGAAGTGCCTTTCGAAACTGGCGTCGGAATGCAAACAGCAAGGACAACGCAAGAAGATTGGCAACTGCATGTCTTGCCAGCTCAACCGACTCTCGCAGTGCAAAAGCGAGTGCCGCGGTCAGTGTCAATCCGACAGCGTCGCAAAGTCCGACTCGCCGAGCCAAATGGCGGGCCGAGGCGCCAGTGGGCAACCTTTGGGCGATCAAGCCACCAAAATTGA
>NZ_DDGH01000083.1:10268-10652 GCF_002337565.1 Rhodopirellula sp. UBA1907
GGCGATCAAGCCACCAAAATTGACAGCGTTCGAAACGAGGAAATGCTAACCGGCCAACAGTCTGAAGGCCCTAGCGAAACCGAGATCCTGCAAGCTCCCGAAGGCGAACAAAACGCCGTCCGCCAATATCAGGCCAAGTACAACAAGTTCAAACGAGAAGCCGAGGCGGTTCTGAACTCTGAACCGCTTCCAATGGGCCACAGAGAGACCGTCCGCAAGTACTTTGAAGCGATTCGGCCAAACAACGAAACCGAAGCGGAAATGGCCATGGAAACATCTGCAACGGACGAGTGAATCCACTCCACCTTCCCTGAAGCGGGTTGTGCAGGTTCTAAGTTGTTATATTGCTAGGCGATTATCATCACCCTCCCTTTGGGAGGGTCG
>NZ_DDGH01000083.1:10829-20955 GCF_002337565.1 Rhodopirellula sp. UBA1907
GAGGGGAGGGCTCAGCATTGGATCCAGCGTGTAACCCTCCCCGGCCCGAAGCGGCCCGACCCTCCCAAAGGGAGGGTGAAGTTAAACGGCACGACCTCGAAGCGGGTCAGTTGACGGAACTCACATCAATTTGATTCCGCGAGACCGTCTGTTGGGAGGATCCAGAGCCAGCGCTGCAGGTAGGATCCCGTCCGCACTAGCTCATACTCCCAATCGCCTTCGATGAAGTCTTGTTCGGTGGGAGGCTCCTCGGGCGTCGCCGAGGCGGATGCGACTGGCTCAAATCCCCAGAGCACCAATTCATCCGGATTGACCTTCAGCCCGAATGGCCGATCTCCCAGGGGCGTGAGGTTTCCGATTGCGAGGTGACCGTTGTCTCCGCGCGCATTCAGCAAGTTTGGGGCAGCGTCGTGGATCTCCTGAATGGTGTTTGGCCAGCGGCCTTCTTTGTGCTGAAACAATCGAGCCAGGATGGCTGTTTTGGCGAGACGCACTTGCATGGGGGATCGGATGAACGCCTGACCAATTAAAACGACACTCGGCATTGTCTTCTCGGTCACCTGACTATCCAGTTTCTGCAACCAACTCCTGGATTGAAAAGAAGCTTGCACCGAAGTTTCGAGGCTCTCGATCTCCTCGAAAAAGGTGGTCAGATCGTCAGTTGGAACGCGTTCCAATTTGTCATACATGGCCAGTGTCTCCAAGGCATCGATGGAGTGCCCACCAGGCAGCTGGAACTCAATGGCGTCTCCTCCTAGTTCTTCCGGGTCCTCAAACAATGGCAGCGCCCAAGCACGTTCGCCAATCAGAAACCGTCGATAGCGAGGTTCAATCTCCTCAAGTCCCTCGAGTTGCTTCAAGACAGCTCGCCACTGCTCATCGTCAAAGCAATCGATTTGCACCGCGGTCTTGATGGCATCCAGAGCGACCTCGAGCATTGCCACACTAACCAACTGCGAAACCGCCATCGGCTCCTCTTCCAACGCCCGTGAATTTCCGATCAGGGCCAACACACAGTGCCCCGCATGCGAAAAGTCATCGCGACGAAGTGCGTCTTCCAACTCCAAACGCAACAGTCGACTGACATCTCTTGGCGGCCCAATACGAGGAAAGAAGTCATCCGCATTCATTGACGTCCACACGCCACGACTGCCCTCAGTGATCAAATGAATTCGCTGCAGAAGCCCTGACCATTCATTTAGGTAGTTCCTTGCAACCAGATGGTTCGAATAGGGTTGCCCATAGACGTACTCCTCTGGTTCTTCTTCATATGCCAGGCCAATGATCGGAACGTCTTCCCCAGACTCCTGAAAAGCGTCCGATTCGATCTCATCGAGGATGCGTTGCCATTCCCGGCTACGTGATGAATCAATCCGCTCCCTGCGGTATTCCAACAAGGACTCCGCATCAATTGGCAAACCGCTGGCAAGCAAATCATTCTTGCGATCGGCCAGTTCCTGAGCCGCCGCGTTCTGGCGTGCGAACCACCAAGCCAGCACCAAAAAAATCAGTGATAGCGGCAGGACGAGAAAGACGAACACCGCCAAGTTTCGCGGGGTCAACAACCGCGTGAGCAGACTCGCCGACAGCTTCGAATCATCTGATGAAGTCATTCGGGCATGGATCATTTCGGAGGATATCAGCGGTACATCAGGTACTTCGCTCGGCGAGCTTGAAACTCTTCCAACTCTTCTTCGTAGGCCGCCTGCAACTGATCCACCGATTGACCGCCAAGGATTCCCTCCGCTGTTTTCTGGCTGACCAGCAAACGGTTCAGTGACTTCGTATTCCAGTCGTCGGGGGCAAGTTTCCTCAACGTCACGGCAATGGTTAGCGCCGTTCGCAATGGATCAAACTCAGCCCGCTGAGTCAGGACCACGTTCACCCCGCCACACTTTTCATTGGCAAATTTGCTGGCGACCGGCGTGAACTCAATTGGAACGAATCTCACCCCGCTCAATCCCTGGGCGTTCAGTTCACGAGCCAATTCCAACGCGTCGATCCAGGGAGCACCGAAGTGTTCGAAAGGCGTGTCCGTGCCGCGGCCCACGGACAGATTGGTCGTCTCCCACAACCCGATCGCCGGATACAAGTAGGCCGCATTGAGACTTCGCATGTTCGGTGATGGGTTGATCCACATGCGTCCGGTTTGATCAAACCCCGGACGGCCTTCCCAGCCCTCCATCGGAATGACTTGCAGATCCAGATCGAGTTCCCATTCCGCTTGGAACATCTTGGCCAGCTCACCAATCGTCATTCCGTGCCGGACGGGAATGCGATGGTAAGCGATGAACGATTCGCTGCCCGCATCGGTGACTGGACCTTGCACCTCCGTCCCGTTGATCGGATTGGGCCGATCCAAAACAACAAACCGAACATCATTTTCGGCCGCCGCCTTCATCGCGCCACCCATCGTCGAGATGTAGGTGTAGAAGCGAACGCCAATGTCTTGAATATCAAAGACCAGCGTGTCGATGCCTTCCAGCATCTCCGCCGTCGGAACACGAGTCTTGCCGTACAGACTGTGGACCTTCAATCCGGTCAATGAGTCCTGTTGGTCGTCGATGTTGGCTTGATCCAATTGCCCGACAAAACCATGTTCGGGACTGAACAAAGCGAACAAGTCCACGTCCGTTGAATCGTGCAGCAATTGAACCGTCGATGCTCCGGTCAGATTCGTGCCCGTATGGTTCGTGATCAGTCCGACCTTTTGTCCAGCAAGGCTCGAAAAATCATCTCGTTGCAACACATCGATTCCGGCCAGAACTTGCGCGGTGGCGACATTGGGTTGGGAGGCAGAAAGCGTGATCGCAAGCAGACAAATCGCGGCGAATGGAGAGGGCATGATTGTTTTGAAAGAAGACATGAGTGGTTGGTGTTTCAGATTCATTCGTCGAGGAAGGGACATCAGTTGTTCGCTCGTTGCCCAGCCGAGACCAAGCGACTAGCGAGGTAGCCCGCCGTGAAGGTGGTGACGGAGCCGATGATCGCCAGCCATGGCCAAGCGACGGACGTTCCAAACTTGATCGCCGTGAGCACAATCATGCCCGAGACCATTCCAATCAGCGCACCACGTTGGTGAGCGGAATTGGTCAGAATCCCAAGCAGGAAAACGCCCAGTAAAATCCCGGCCGTGAAGCCGGCGATAGCGAGTGCATCGCTGATGACACTGCTGGAAAGATAGCTCGCACCGATCCCAATCGCGATCTGGATCAAACCAAAGGCGATGGTCAGCTTGCGACTGACACCGAGCAGGTTGCCAGACATTTCGTCGTCGGAACTCTTCTCTTCAGCTTCCTTGTCCGTCAATCCGTTGCGGCGAGCGAGCAGCCAAGGTTGGTAGAAATCCGAGACGGCTGCCGAAGCGGATGAATTCAACGAACTAGACAACGTCGACATGGCGGCTGCGAACACGGCGGCTAACGTAAGGCCGACCAAACCAACTGGCAGGTAATCGACGATGAATGCCGCGAAAACTTCGTCATTGTGTTCAAACGCTCGCGGATGGATTTGCGAATAGAAACATGCCAACGCAACACCCAGCAACAGGAACAATGCGAACTGGATCAAGACCACCACGCCGCTGGCAACCACGGCTCGCTGCGCATCCGCTGTGCTGCGTGCCGCCAAGTAACGTTGGACAATCATTTGATCAGTCCCGTGAGTCCCCAGCGTCAACACCGCTCCGCCGATGACTCCCGACCAGAACGTGAAAGGTTCGGTCAGCACACTGAATGTCTCGGTTGATCGAACGCGAAAGTCAAAGACATGGAAACGCCCGGTCTCCTGACCAAACTCAACGAGTTGTTGCCAACCACCCGGGAAGTATCTGACGAGAATCATCAACGACAGCACGCCGCCGACCATGTAAACGACCAACTGAATGCAGTCGCTCCAGATCACGGCTTTGATCCCGCCAAAGAACGTGTAAATGATCGTGAAGACACCCAGGATCACGATGCAGCTAACCAGGTCAACGCTGAGGACCTTTTCCAACGCGATGCCAGCCAGGAATAGACGCAATCCATCGCCCAAGTTTCGAGTGACCAAGAAGAGCAACGATGCGAAACGCTTGCTGGCACCACCAAATCGCGTGTTCAGAATCTCATAGGCCGAAAAAATTTCGCCGCGGCGAAACAGAGGCACCAACACCACCGCAACGACCAAACGGCCGATGACCAGCCCCAGTCCCAATTGCAAAAAACGCATGTCGCCATCGACTGCGAATGCAATTCCGGGCACGCTCAAGAATGTCGCGGTGCTGGTTTCTGTCGCGACGATCGATCCCAGGATCGACCACCACGGCATGTCGCGTCCCCCCAGCAAGTAGCCCGCCAAATCCTTTTGGTCTCGGCCAACCCAAAGACCAAAGGCAACCATCGCGAGCATGTAGATGACCAGGACGGCGAGGTCAAAGGAACTGATAGCCAAGTGTCGAATCTCGTTTGCTGAAGTCCATCGGTCAAAGTGAATCCGCCCCGCCTCACCCGTGCGGCTACCTTACTGTATTTTGTTGTGACGAGGTATTTCGTTGTAACAAGGTTTGTTGCGGTCAGGGAAACACTCATGCGAAAACATTCACCATGCTGAACCAGTTGAATCAATTGACCACGGAAGCCAGCAACCCGGCCTCTGCCCAGATCGATTCTTTGTCCGCGTTGCAGATCGTTCAGCTCATCAATTCACAAGATGCCTTGGTCGCTGAGGCAGTGAACACGCAAGCCGAGCAGATCGCGGAGGCGGTGGATGCGATCGCGGACAAATTCCGATCCAACGGGAGATTGATTTATCTGGGTGCCGGCACGTCCGGTCGCTTGGGAGTGCTCGACGCCAGTGAGTGCCCACCGACGTTTCGAACCCCACCCGAAATGGTCGTCGGTGTGATCGCGGGAGGCCCCGAGGCTCTGACTCGTGCGATCGAAGGTGCCGAAGACCATCCGGAATATGCCGAACGTGATTTGGCTGAGATCAACTTATCCAGCAACGACGTGTTGGTGGGGATCGCCACCAGCGGGCGAACGCCCTACGTCATCGGCGGTTTGAAATACGCCCGGTCCGTTGGCGCTGTCACGGTGGGGTTGAGTTGCAATCCGAACTGCCAATTGCGACCGCTTTCCAAGATCATGATCGCACCGGTTGTGGGTCCGGAAGTCGTCAGCGGATCGACTCGGTTGAAAGCGGGCACGGCGACCAAGATGGTGCTGAACATGCTGACGACCGGTGCCATGATTCGGATCGGTAAGACGTTCGGCAATCGCATGGTCGACGTCCGTGCAACCAATGAAAAGTTGGTCGCCAGGTCACGACAGATGTTGTCTGAGATCGTTGGGATTCCAACGGATCAAGCCGAACAATTGCTGCAACAATGCGACGGCGAAGTGAAGACCGCGATCGTCGTTCACATGAAAGAGGTTTCGCCGCAGACCGCGCGTCAAATGTTGATCGACGTCGACGGACACCTCAGTCGCTTGCTCGCAACACCTTCCAAATGAATGCGTCACACGGACTGATTTTGGGAATCGACGGGGGCGGCACCAAGACGGTCGCTTGGTTGGCGAGATGCAACTTCACCGCCAAAAGCGATCTCTCAAACACGATGAAAATCATCGGTCGAGGACGCTCGGGATCGTCCAATGTTCGCGGCGTTGGCTTCGAGACGGCGTTGGATCATTTGAATCGGGCGGTCGAGCGAGCCTTCGCGGATGCGGAACTTTCCCGAGTCACTGTCGCGAGTGCTTGCTTGGCACTCGCGGGTGCCGGTCGAGAGGTCGAACAACAACGCATCCGGTCTTGGGCCGACCAATGTCAACTGACCAGCAAATTAACGGTCATCGATGATGCATTGCCAGTGCTATATGCCGCCTCGTCAGACGGGATCGGAATCGCACTGATCGCGGGCACCGGTTCGCTGGCACTGGGTCAGAATGCAAATGGTGACAGGTCGCGATGCGGCGGCTGGGGAAGCCTGCTTGGCGATGAGGGCAGTGGCTACCAGATTTCACTCGCGGCTCTACGAGTGGCAGTTCGCGCCGACGATGGACGCGGACCAAGCACACAACTGCACGAACGCTTGCTGGAGCATCATGGAATCACATCGGCCAGCGAATTGATTCCGATCCTTCATGCAGAGCCCAACAACCGAATCATGATCGCCTCGCTCGCGCCACTCGTCTTTGATGTGGCTGGTTCGGGCGATCCGGTTGCGACGCAGATCATCGATCAAGCATCGACGGATCTGGCGGAGATGGTCAAGACACTGATCGATCGACTGGACATGCCCACTCAACCGTGCTCGTTGGCAGGCACCGGCAGCGTGCTGATTCATCAGCACGCGTTCACGCAAAGCATCCGCGACAAGCTGGCCGAAGCCGGAATTGAAACGAACTACCGCGCAATTCCGGAGTCAGTCGCTGGCACGCTTGTGATCGCAATGGGATCGATGACAACTCACTGAAATGGAATCAGTGAGTCCGATCGATCACCAAGCACCGCATTCGGGCTCGTGTTCATCTTCAACACCCAAGCGGGTTTTGAATTGTTGGAACTTGTCGTACAAGCGTTCGCTGCTGCTGTGCACGTGTTCGGCTTCGGTGACAAACTTGATTGAGTCGTCTGGGTAGACGTCGGAATTGATCAACGTTTGACGAAATCCATCCAGTGGTGTTCCGTAGGCGATCAACAGTTTGTGTTCGTCTAATTGGACTTCCTGTTGCTTGGCCGTGTTGATGATGGCAATTCCGGTGCAGCCATCGTTCAGCAGCACGTCCTCGAATTCCATCAGAATGCTTTTCAGCACCGGGACGTCGATGTGTTCCCGGTACAGATCTTCGTGTTGCGAAGAACTGTGATGGCTGGTTTCCAAGACGACATCGACAACACTGCCCAATTGATCAATCAGGTCCAGGAACACATCCATCAAAATCGGCTTGGATGCGGCGGCCATGATCACCGGCGTGGTGGATCCATTGGATTCGTCGACGTATTTGTCGTATCGGAATCCCTGACGTGGCGAAATCTGCACGTCGTAGGAAGGTCGGATGGCGTCAGTCAATTCAAACATCCCATAGGTTTTTATCCCCATGTGAACTTGCAACTCTTCGTCGGAGAGACGTTCAAAGCTGCCTGGCGCGGATGTCGGAATCGCGTCGTCCTGTGTCGTCGGACGAAGGATGCGTTTGAGAAAGCCCATTGGTTGGTAATTTTCTACGCGTTCGTAGTGTCGACGTCAGGGTGAAAAGATTGCCTGAGCCGGCTCACCGCTGCGACTGGTGAACACACAAAGCTAGGTCACACCTCGACGAAGACTCCACAACTCATCCAGAACCGCTCAAAACTCGCTGAATGCGTTTTGTGCCGGCCTCCCAAGAATCTTCATCGTTACAACCGGCACAAACATCCCGCTCAACATGCCACCAATTGGCCAACACACGAACAGAACCCACCGAAAGCGGTTGACACAAAAGCCAGGGAGTCGACATTGGGGTGTCAGCGGTGCTCAATCGCCGCCATTTTCAGAAAAACGCTTCTTTGAAACGCATTCAAGCGGCTGGTCATGATGGATCGAACAGCATTCCGACGGACTTTGCCCCGTCGACGACGCATTTTCTCGGGCGCAGGCCATTCATCGGCCTTCCGGTGTGTGTCCAATGCCGTGAAATCGGATGTTAAGAAACATCGGGTTCGAAAGTCGCTGAGAACGCTCTGCCTAGTCGCGCTAGCAATCCCGCTGGGTTGCGATTTGCCAGACAGATACGACATCGAATCGTTTGAAAAACCAGCCCCTTGGCACTCCGACGCGTCGTCCTCTTACGCGTCTCAAGCCAGCAACACGGCGCGACCGAGCTCAGCCGCCGATGCGATGCGGCAATCCGGAATGCCGGAGATCCTCACACCAGGCCAATCACCATCGGCCGCGATGGGAACGGTGTCCGGCAAACCTGCCTCGCAAGCTTCCGCCGGCGGGATCGCGAATCGACTCGCCGATGAGTGGGAGACGTGGCAAATTCACAGTCTTCGTTCAACCATCCTGGGCGGCATCCATGCCAAATCCACTCGAACAGTGGACAACCAGATCAAGGTTGAACTGGAAGAACAAGGTTTGACTTATCGAGGCATGCTGCAAATCCTCGAATCCAACCAGCAGACGTTTTGGCATGATGCCAACGGCGATCTAAAGAAAGTCGACTGCACGTTCCGGCGAGGTCCGATTGAATCGCACCGGACCATCGAAATCACCGCGAGCGAAGTGCAGTTTGTTGACGATCGATTGGTGACGACGCAGAAAAAGACGCTGCGTATCAACTCGCCACTCGGTGGCCCCCTGCACGTTTACCAAACACTGCGCCGAAAACCGCTGAAGGAAGGCGAGACCCGCGAAGCCAACGTGTTGCTTCCGATCATGGGCGAAGTTGCAACGCTTCGACTGCAACACAACTCACTCGCGTCGCCGTCGGTGTTGACTCCGCAAGGCTTCCAAGAAGTCGTGCTTCAAGAAGCATCTTGTTTGCTATCCCTCGACCCCAAACGTCAACGAGAAAGTGTTTATTGGTTTGACGATCAGGGCCAGGTCCAGCTCTATCACGTGTCGAACGAACAACGATTTTCGTACGGCTGCAAAGAGTCCCAGTACAAACTGCTTGGAAAAGAGTTCCTCAACCAGGACTACCCGATCGCACTTCAGGTGCAGGGTAAACCGCTGGAAACAGAATCCAGCTTGCTAGCGGGTGATCTCCGACAAGTCGGATACAAAATCTTGTGGGCCAAACCGCCCGCCCCCGAATCGGTCACATCAGACGAAGAAGAGGAAGCAACCGAACCGGAGTCGGACACACCCGATGACGACGACAACAGCCGAATCGCGTTGGCACCACGCCAATACCTTCAACGCGGCGGTGACGGTGTCGAACAAAAGCTGATCGTGTCTCGCGTTCCCGTTCCTCAATCCAAGCTTCGCGATCGCTTTGATCAATTTGGCGGAGAAGACACACCGGCCGATGTGGCAGCGACATCCTTGGTCGACTATCGATCCGCCACGGTCCGTCGGATTGCAAAGGCGACGGCCAACAGCCCCGACTTCACCACCGCCGAGCGGGCGATGGAAATGAACCGAACGGTTCACTCGCTGCTGTCCTTTCGACCGCTTTCGCAGGGCATGCGGCCCGCCAGCCAAATCGCGGACTCGTCGACTGCCGACAGCACCGAGCAGTCCATTCTGTTGATGGCTTTGTTGCGTTCCGCTGGCATCCCGTCCCGGATGATATTGGGCATTCGGCATCAAGCTGCCGACCACATATCACCCACAAAAGACCTGGCGTTGCCGTTTCAAACGCGAGCACGTTTGCCCGACGGGAACCGCTTTGTTTACCACGCGTGGGTCGTGGCCAAAGTGGACGATCAATGGATCTGCTTGGACCCGGTGGAAGGGACCGAAACCAAACCCGATTGCTTGGCAATTGAGTCGACTGACATGAAGGACATCGATCCAATTGATCTGGTCGAGAAATTCATCGACAAACTTTCGCGGATGCAGATCAGCATCTATGCGGTCATTCGCGGGGCGTGATCTTAGCCGTCGCGAGAGTTGGATTTGGCTGGGCCCCCATCGTTTCTCGACGCGACGTCCAGCGAACCAATGGATCAGATCGCTAGCGAGCCGGTCTCCGCCTCACCGCGGGCGCACAAAAAACGCCTCGGAGAAGGTTACCCTTCGCCGAGGCGTTTTGGAGTCACGTCTGTTTGACGCAGTGGTCTACTTTCATCAAGTGAACAAGTTCACTCAGCGAACGTAGCTGGCACTGGCCTGAATGACGCGACGATTACGGGAAATGCTTGCACTTGGATCTACGATCGGTGCTGGTGGCATTGGAGCTGCTTGAGGAGCAACAACTGGTGCTGCGGTAGGAGCGGCGTAGGTCGATCCACATCCGCATCCGGTGTCACAAGGAGCTGCGTCGCAGCCCATGTCACAGCAGCTGCTCTTCTTGCAACCGAGGTTACCGAAGAGTTTCTTCAGCAAGCCGCCTTTGCCGATGCTGCAGCAACCGCTGTCACATCCGCTGTCGCAGCAGGTAGGTTCGCAGGAAGCGATTTCGCAACCGCAAGCTGGTTCGCAAGCCGATCCACAGCC
>NZ_DDGH01000083.1:21076-31971 GCF_002337565.1 Rhodopirellula sp. UBA1907
AAGCCGATCCACAGCCACAGTCAGCAACTTCGCAACCACAAGCTGGTTCGCAAGCGACTTCACATGGAGCTTCGCAGCAGCTGTTGCAGCCTTTGGCACCGAACAACTTGCTGAGCAAGCCGCCCTTGCCGATGCTGCATCCGCTGTCGCAGCACGAAGGTTCGCAAGAAGCGATTTCGCAGCCACAAGCTGGTTCGCAAGCGGTTTCGCATGCAGGTGCACAGCCACAATCAGCGATTTCGCAACCGCAAGTTGGTTCTGCACAGCTGTTGCATCCGCCGAGCAGGTTGCCCTTCAGCAAGCCACAACCGGAGTCGCAACCGCCACAAGGAGCTTCGCAACCGCAATCGGGTTCGCAAGCAGGAGCACATCCGCAGTCGCTGTCGCAACCGCCGCAAGGTGCTTCCAAACCACAAGTAGGTTCACAAACAGGAGCTTCGCAGCAAGCTGTCGAGCTTCCGCAGCCTTTCATGCCGAGCATGCGATCAAGCAAGTCAAAGCCAAAGCCTTGAGTACAGACCGAACTCGCCACGACCATCGTCAATGTTAAAATTGTCCGCTTCATCGGAGATTATTCTCCCTCTCGAGATTGTTGCGGGAAGTTGTCGGCAGTGATCCGTCACTCGCGATTCTGCAACCTCACCGTTGTATCGTTGCCCTTGGGGACACGGTCGTCGGACGAAGTCGCCGACGATCAAGTCCCGAGGTCAGGACTTCAGAACACAAACCGAACCAGGTGCGAGCACCCAGCCCGCTGACTTCGTTCAGTTCTGAAATCCATTTCGATTCGTGCCAGGGTCTCTGGCGACGGTGTAGCTGGTCCAATCGTTTGATGAAGAAACATCTGCCAGATGCAGACATCCGCTGTCTGCACCTCTGGGTCATCCGAGTCGACTGAGTGACTTCAGGTCTTCGACGCCGGGAGCGTTTCAAACCCGACTCATGCGGTCGGACAACAAACGTATCGGCGACACCTAGGCTTCAATGCAGTGGTTTGGGTGTTTTTCGGCAGCTTGTTAACGTTTGCGGCTTACGGAATTTCAGCCCGGTTATCCGGCGGGTATGGATCGTCCCGAACGATCCTCTGGTACGATGCGTGCAATCGATCCAGACTGACAAAAACACCCTCTGGTGGCCGGGAGGCAGGCTCAAACCGAGCGGTCGATGCTGTGGAACTCGACGACGTGAAACCCGGCGGTCCTTTGCAATATTCGTAGAACAGAGGTCAAAACCAATGGCCGCCAAACCTGAAATCGTTGATTTGACACGGATCGAACCGGTTGAATGCCCCTGCGGGCAGGCTCGCCGAGCATTCGCAGAGTCATCCGAGTTCCCCGGCACGCTGCACCTGACGCAGATCAGTCTGGATGCCAAACCGCATCACCACCGCGATCACACCGAGGTCTACGTGATTCTGAGCTGTGATGCTGATGCCGCGATCGAACTGAATGGCGAACTGCATCCGGTTCGGCCGCTGATGTCCGTCCTCATTCCTCCCGGGGTCCAACATCGAGCGGTCGGAAAAATGGAGGTACTGATCGTGTGCACACCTGAATTCGATCCCGCGGACGAGCACTTCGGTGATCCGGCCGCCTATCGAGCCTGAAACACGCGTTTTCCGGCGCACGACCGCGCTGCGTTTCGGATTCTCCCTTCCGGGCATTTCGCTTCGCAGCTCCGGTTTCAAAAGCGTCCTCCTACCGCGGAACGGCAAAAAAACGCTGAAACGGCAGACTTATCAGCTTTTACCGTTTTGAGCATTCGAGGGGATTGCACGCGACGGGTCCCGGCACGCTAAAATCATTTCAACCAATACGATTCGAATTATCCTGTCGTGCCCCACCTTCCCACCCTATCTCTCCCACCGGAATCCTTGATGTTCGCGACGTTGCGCCGCTCTGTCACTTCGCCACACTCCCAAAGGACCTCACAACAACAGGCCAGCTCCGCTCGTGCGGTGACCATGTTGCTGTGTTTGATGGGTTTTGTTGGCGTGACCCTCGGATCCAACACCGCCCGGGCCCAAGAAAACGGCCAAACGGCGGACTGGACTTACTGGCGAGGCCCTAATTTCAACGGGACCGCCGAAGCTGAGAACCTGGTCGAAGACTGGGATTCAGAAGGCGGCGAGGGCAGCAACCTCCTGTGGAAACGGGAAGACATCGGCACTCGCAGCACGCCGGTTGCGATGAACGGCCGGCTCTACACATTGATGCGTTCGAACCCGGGAACGGACACCGAAGGCGAAAAAGTCGTCTGCCTCGACGCGGAAACTGGCGAAACCCTCTGGGAAAACGCTTTCAACGTCTATCTGTCTGACGTTCCTGACACCCGTGTGGGCTGGAGCAGCGTCGTCGCGGATCCCGAGAGCGGCAATGTCTACGCCCTGGGCGTGTGCGACTTGTTTCTCTGTATCAATGGAGAAACCGGGCAAACCGTCTGGAGCAAACCCCTTCACGAACAATTCGGAATGTTGTCGACCTACGGCGGTCGGACCAACTTCCCGGTGATCCACGAAGACCTCGTGATCATCAGCGGCATCATCATCAACTGGGGCGAAGCCGCCAAACCCAACCACCGCTTGATCGCGATGGACAAACTGACCGGCGAAGTCGTCTGGTTCAGTGGCACCAAGGATTTGCCCAACGACACAACCTACTCGGCACCGACGCTGACCACGATCGAAGGCCAACGGCAATTGATTTTGGGAACGGGCGACGGAGCCGTTTGGGGCATCCAACCTCGTACCGGCAAACCGCTCTGGCATCACGACCTATCCCGTCGCGGAATGTTCGCCACCCCACTGGTCGATGGAAACCGGGTTTACGCTAGTCATAGCGAAGAAAACATGTCCGGCAGCTCGATGGGTGCGGTCGCTTCCGTCGAAGTCGGCGGAACCGGCGACGAAACCTACGGCAAAGAAGTTTGGAAGATGGAAGGCTTGGTCGTCGGCCGCAGCGCTCCTGTCGTCGTTGACAACCGTTTGTACGTGGTCGATGACCGCTGCAAGCTTTGGATCATCGACACCGAAACCGGTGACCTGATCGCCGAGCGAATTGCAATCGGAGACCGCAAACAATGGCCTTCGCTTTTGGTGGCAGATGAAAAGCTGTACGTCCTGACCGAAAACGGTCGTTGGGCGATTTTGGAAATGACTGAAGACGGCGTTGAATTTCTCAGCAAAGGCCGTATTCGCAACGAGGCATTCCATTCCTCGCCAATCTTGGCCAACGGCAAGCTTTACTTCCAAGGTGCGTCGGCTCTGTACTGCGTTGGCTCCCCTGAATCAACGCAAAAACCACTCGTCCTGGCAGAACAATTGCTCGGCGAGACGCCCATCGAAGAAAACCCAGAACCAGCTCAGTTGTTGGTCACGCCAGCAGAAGGTTTGCTGCACCCAGGTCAAACCATGGAGCTGTCAGTTCGATTGTTCAATCGCCTGGGACAACGTTTGGCTGATCCAGCCGACTCGGACATCACCTTCAGTGTCGAAGGCCCTGGCTCGGTCGACGGCAACGTCTTCACCGCCAACTCCGACGTTGCCCACACCGCGGCCACCATCATTGCCAAAGTCGGGAGCGTCACCGGAAGCACTCGGGTTCGTATCGTTCCTGAACTGCCATGGGCATTCGACTTCGATGACTTGAACGATCCACCATTGTCTTGGGTGGGTGCTCGTTATCGTCACGTGATTCGGCCCGTCGATGGCTCACCGGCACTCGTGAAGATCAGCACGATTCCAAAGGGTGCACGAAGCCGTGCTTGGATGGGATCCAGCGAACTGAAAAACTACACCATCGCCGCTGACGTTCGTGGCAGCCGAGCCAATGACCAACTCCCGGACATTGGCTTGACCGCTCACGGTTATGTCTTGGATTTGATGGGCAACAGCCAACAGTTGCAAATCCGATCGTGGTCACCGCAATTGCGAATGGCACAGACCGTTGATTTCCCTTGGAAAGAAGACCAGTGGTATCGGATGAAATTCCGAGCCCAAATCGAAGGCAGTGGCGACGACGCAATTGCCGTGTTGAAGGGCAAAGTATGGCCTCGCGGTGAAGAAGAGCCCGCTGACTGGACCGTGACCGCAGAAGACAAGATTCCTGTTCTGTCGGCCAGCCCTGGTTTGTACGGCAACGCGAAAGTCGCTGAGCTTTACATCGACAACTTGGAAGTCACACCCAATGAGTGATCGTGATGACGCGGCGCATTCCCACGTTGCGTTCAACGTCACCGACTGATTGAACTCCCTCCCAACCTGCAGCGAACTCGCGACCCTCCAACTGTCGCGATTCGCTTCGAACATCCAACGAACCCTCCCTCCCAAAAACAATCATGGCTCGCTCTGAATTTTCTGCTTGGTGCTTGATGCTTGGCTCAGCGATACTGGGCACACTGACAACGGTTTTGTTGAGCGGTTGCCAACCGCCTGTTCCGTTGAGCACCGTCACATTGGCTGCCGCTGCCGCGAACGAAACGGTCGTGGCCGACGTGGACAAATCGAAGTCCGATTCTGGATCCGCTGCCGACGTGAGCGAATTCGTTCCTCCGGCCAAGGTCATTGAGTCGGGCGAAGAATGGCCACAATGGGGCGGCACCCGCGTCCGCAACAACGTGCCCAACGCAAAGAACCTGCCCGAATCCTGGAACATCGGCAAGTTCGATCGCCGCACCGGCGAGTGGGATGGATCCAAAGCTGAAAACGTCCGCTGGTTCTCCGCCCTGGGAAGCCAAACCTACGGAAACCCCGTCGTTTCCGGAGGCCAAGTTTACGTTGGCTCCAACAACGGTAACGGTTACCTCAAACGCTACCCAAGCAACGTCGACCTCGGCTGCTTGCTCGCTTTCGACCAAAATGACGGCAGCTTCCTTTGGCAACACAGCAGCGAAAAACTGATCACCGGTCGTGTTCACGATTGGCCTCTGCAGGGCATTTGCTGTGCACCTTTGGTCGAAGGCGAACGATTGTGGTTCGTGACCAGTCGCGGTGAAGTCCGTTGCCTGGACACCAAAGGTTTCCACGATGGCGAAGACGACGGCCCAGTCCAAAACGAAGTGGCTCGCGTCGGCGACTTGATGAACAGCGGCGAAGGCAGCGACTACGAAGATTCGCTCACGTCACTGAACCAAGGCGAATTGACCGAAGCATTGACACAGGTTTTGACCGACGCCGGAAGTGAACCCGAAGGGGACATCGAAATCAAAACGATCGCGGAAAACAAATCATGGACCGCCAAAGGCAAATTTGGTGGCGTCGAACGTTCGCTGGCGATCAAGCAACTGGGACCACGCATCTCGATCTTCAAGACACTATCGGTGGACGACAAACAAGACGCGGATGTGATCTGGGTCTTCAACATGATGGATGAACTCGGCGTCAGCCAACACAACATGTGCTCGTGCAGCGTCACCAGCTATGGCGACTTGTTGTTCGTCAACACCAGCAACGGCCTCGACGAATCCCACATCAACTTGCCAGCTCCTGAAGCCCCCAGCTTCATCTGCATGAACAAAAACACCGGTGAAGTCCTTTGGACCGACCAATCTCCTGGCACCAATATCTTGCACGGACAATGGTCGTCACCTTCGGTCGAAGTCCTCGGCGGCGTACCGCAAGTCTTGTTCTGCGGTGGCGACGGATGGTTGTACAGCTTCAAAGCTGACGGCGGAAAAGATGGTGCGGGCGAATTGCTTTGGAAGTTCGACTGCAATCCAAAGGAATCCAAATGGATCCTGGGCGGCGAAGGCACTCGCAACAACCTGATCGCGACTCCAGTCGCCTACGACGGTTGGGTTTATATCGCTGTCGGCCAAGACCCTGAACACGGCGAAGGCGAAGGTCACCTGTGGTGCATCGATCCAACCAAACGTGGCGACGTCTCGCCTCAGTTGGCCGTGAAGATGGAAGGCGATAGCCGCGAACCAATCGAACACAAACGCATCCAAGCGGTTGAACCCGAGAAGGGTGAGACTGCCGTCGACAATCCAAACTCGGCTGTCGTTTGGCACTACTCACTGGCCGACCAAAACGACGACGGTGAAATTGACTTCGAAGAAGAAATGCACCGCAGCTGTGGCACCGTTGCGATCAAAGACGACGTGCTTTACATCGCCGATTTCTCCGGATTGGTCCACTGCTTGGACGCAAAAGGGAACGACGATGGCACGCCGATCGTGCACTTCACCTACGACATGTTCGCCCAAAGCTGGGGCAGTCCTCTGATCGCCGACGACAAGGTCTACATAGGTGATGAAGACGGTGACGTTTGCGTGTTCGAGTTTGGTGCTGAGAACAACGAACCGATCGAAGAGATCAACATGGGAACCAGCGTTTACAGCACGCCCGTCGCAGCCGATGAAACGATCTTCATCAGCACGAAGGACAAACTGTTCGCGATCGGTAAACCTCGCTGAGCATCTTCAGCGGCCGAGACCATCATCCAAAGTCGCTAAGGTCAAACCGAAAGCGACGCGTTGTTCAACCAACGAAATGATGGGAGAGCCAAGGACCATCGCTTGAATCAACATTTCGCCACCGTGTTCAGTTTGGACCGGTGGCGAAACTCGTTTTGAAACGAGCGAAACGGGCTGCAAAGTTGGCCTCAGAATCAATCGCGAAATTACGCGTCTTGATCCAGCGACTGTTCTTCGGATTCGCGGCGTTTGGCCGGTGGCCGATCTACCACATGCTCTTCACGACGTCGCGAAGTTTGTGGATCTTCGTTCTCACTACGCTGCGAGACTGGCCCGACCCGATAGGTCAAACCGTGAAGCGTGTGAATGAATGGCATCGAAATGGGAGCGAACATGGGTGTCGTCTCGTTCAAAAGGTCGGTGGACACGAAAGCCTAGCTCTCTAAACCAACTTTTCGACGTGCGCTTAGCTCGCGATTGACCAAAAGCGACATTTCGTCACGACCCAAAGTCCATCTGGTTCGATTACGCGGGCAACACGAAGCACAACGCGCACCAGCAAGGCGCAATTCGCCAACAAAGCGACTTTCCGCAACCTTAAAAAAGGTCGCTGCCCCGCCGACGCTTAGCAACTGGTCAGCGACAACCCATCGAGCAAGTCAGCGGCAGCTTCGCTCTTGTTGAGAACGTAATAGTGGATGCCGGGCACACCATTGTTGACCAAATCGATCGTTTGCTGACGAGCGTGCTCGACGCCGACACGGAACTGGTCCTGATCGTCACCCGCTTCGGTCATTGCGGATTCGAGTGACTGCGGGATCGCCGCCTTGCACATCGAAGCGATCCGTTTCGCTTGTTTGAAATTGGTCACCGGCAAAATCCCCGGAACGATTGGCACTTCAATGCCAATCTTCTGACAGGCGTCGCGGAATCGATAGAAGTCATCGTTGTCGTAGAACAACTGCGTGATGACGATGTCTGCCCCCGCGTCGACCTTTCGCTTTAAATTGGTCAAATCGGTTTGGAAATCCACCGCTTCCTGATGCGTCTCGGGATACCCAGCGACCGCGATTCCCAGATCGCTGAATTGCCCGCGAATCAGTTCCACCAACTCGTTGGCGTACTTCAGACCACCCTCGGTGACCTCGAATTGCGTCGTTCCCTTCGGTGGGTCTCCACGCAGTGCGACGATGTAATCAACTCCGATCCGGCTGGCTTCCGTGAGATAGGTCTCCAGTTCCTTCACAGTCGACCCGACACAGGTCAGGTGAGATGCGACGGGCAGACTGGTGATCTCCTTCACCTTCTGCAGAACTTCGAGCGTTGTCCCCTGGCTCGAACCACCGGCCCCGTAGGTGCATGTGAAATACTTCGGGCCAAACTGCATCAACCGCTCGACGTTTTTGCAGAGCAGATCCACGCCTTCGGAGGTTTTGGGCGGAAACAGCTCAAATGAAATCGCACAATCGGTGGACTGATAGACAGAAGCCAGAGTCATCAAACAAATCACAAATGAGAAAAAGCTGCGAAACGAGAGCGTTTCAATATTTAGTGAGCGAACTGCACCGAAAGAATTGACTTCGGTCCACTCACCTCCGTCGCAGAAACGCTCTCAACGCTGCGAAAGAAAGGCCTGGCGACGTCACCCGCTCAACGGATACCGACAAAACCAGGCACCGCGCCAGTATAAACGCCCGCTCGTTTTACGGAACCGAGAGTCCCACCACGATTGAACCGAAGCCGCCGAACTTTACCGTTTTTTCTTTCGCTCCAAAACCGAAATCGCCCTGAAACCGGCACGGGTCTCGAAACGATCAACACGATTCTCTGGCCAAAACGACGACCGGCCCCGCAGTTGCCTATCGCCTGGACTGCTTATGAGTCAAACGAGTCGGGACGCTCAGCTCCGGGCCATTTGTCTGGCGATGCGGTCCCCGCAACGACCACGCCTTTCTTCTCCCAACCCAAGTACGCGGTCACGTCGGCGGGACAATACCGAAGCGTCAAACCGCAGCGTCTGCGATCACTCTGGTTGGGCGCCGAACCGTGAACCAACAGATCGCTATGGATGGACACCTGTCCCGCACGAACGGGAGTGAATCGGTGTGTTCCGTACTTCTCAGGTTCCGTGACAACTTGATCCAAGACGTTCCCGGAATCTGAATCCGTCATGTCGAAGTCAATCAATCCGTGCTGATGTGAACCGGTGAAGACTTCCATTCCACCATTGTCGAGATCGGCATCGTCGATCGCCAGCCAAACGGTCACGGCTTTGGTCGGTGTCAGGGGCCAGTAGCTGGCATCTTGATGCCAATCCACGCGTTTGCCATCACCAGGCATCTTGCAGAAGAAATGCGATCCCCAACCAATGACATCCTCACCCAACAAGTCAGAAACGTAGCTCACCAACTTTGGATGCTGCAACAAATCCCAAACACGAGCATGTTTTAGGTGCGCGCTGCTGATCGAGTAGCTGTCCTTTCCGGCCGCCATGGTTTCGGCCAACAAGGCATCAAAGTATTCACGCAACGAAGTGGTTTCATTCGCATCGAGAACATCCAACGGTCCCAAGTAGCCATCCTGATTCCAAGCTTCGATCTGGTCTTGGCTCAACAGTTTCGGAGAAGCATTCTCGGTTGGAAAGAAGCGGATATCACGCTGGACCGTCGCGATGGATTCCCGATCAGGAATGATCGCGAACTGCGTGTCCGATGAGGAACTGTTGTCGTTCATGGCGTTGGACTTCGTGAAAGGGAGTGGGGATCTGTTCATTGTCAGTCAGTCCCGCGGTCGATTCAACCCAGCCAGCTTGCCGGGACATGCCTGCATGATCGTCAGAACCGGATTAGTCCATCGACTTTCTCATTTGCTCGAATGCCACCCATCAGGTTGGAGGCGCCGATCAATCCATGCGAACTAGGGTTGGATGCAACCGTTGCCATTCATGGCGGTTGCGACACATCTCACTCTTTGTCAGCACCCAATTCGTTCAAACGGTTTGCATCATGTCCATCGCAGCCAGCACTCACCCAACACGGAAGGATCGATCCACGACGGTCGTCGATCGCACAGTCCAATACGGTGTCGTGAAGAAGATCGCTCTTCACTGGATCGTTTTGTTTGTGTGCAACTCGGTTGCGTTGCTGCTCTGGTTGCGATTGTTTGAACAACCCGATCTGAGCTGGCAGCACTCTTTTGAAGACTGTGTGCGCCGCTTCCTGCCGTTCTTCTTGATCTCGATCGCACTGATCCCCGCCTTTGTGCTCGACACGCTGAAACTAACCAATCGTTTCGCCGGACCGATCATGCGTTTGCGAACCGAAATCCTCAACGCAGCCGAAGGCCGCCCGGTCAAGCGTTTGTCATTCCGTACAAACGACTTCTGGAAAGACGTCGCTGACTCGTTCAACAGCATGGCCCAGCGAACCGGGTTGCTCTCCGACGCGGAAACAACCGGCGACGAAACCAGCTCATCCTCCACCAACGCCTGATTTCATTCCGATGCCTGTACCCACCTCCAAACGACGGAACAATGCAGTTCCCGGGCGACGCCATCGTTGTCGCCGATCCGGTGTGGCAACGGTTGAATTCGCCGTTTGCTTGCCAATTCTGATCCTGTTGGTTTTCGGTTCAATCGAAGCCTCCAGCATGATTTTTTTGAAGCAGTCTCTCAACGTCGCCGCCTACGAATCCACTCGCGAAGCCATTCGTGACGGCCGCAGCAACGCCGACGCCGCAGCCAGAGCCCAAGCGATCCTCGATTCGCGCGGCATCGTTGGCTACCGAATCACGTTCCCCAATGGCGAATCATTGGATGCGGATCGCGCAGCAGAAGTCATCACCTCCGTGACCGCTTCGAGTGCACAGAACAGCCCTTTGCTGGGACGGTTCCTCACCGACCGTCAACTCACCGTCAACACGGTGATGCTGAAGCAGTAAGGCAACAGCTCCTTCATCGATTCACCAACGCACGTCCGACTCGCCCCATCTTTCTCCGACTCGTTCAAAACGGCACCATGCGAAATCTCTCCACTAGCAAAGCGAAACTGTCTCGCAAATTTCGCGATCGCTGCGTCGCATTGGATCTCAAGCAAGCTCGAAACGCACCGCAACGCCACGGCGCGATGCTGGTCCTGATCGCAATCATGATGTTCTTGTTTCTGATCGTGGTTGCGTTCTCGATTGATATCGCACAAATGCACTTGGCTCGAACCGAGTTGCGATCATCCACCGACGCCGCTGCGAACGCCGCCGCGACGACCTTGGCTGATACACTCGATCGAAATCTCGCGATTCGACGTGGACAGCAAATCGCACAAGCCAACCTAGTCAACGGCCAACCATTGCTTCTAGCCGATGGCGACTTTCAATTCGGCAGATCGGATCGCCAAGTTGATGGCAAGTACGCGTTCAATGCCGGCGAAGCTCCCTTCAACGGCGTTCGCGTCAATGGACAACGCACGTCCGGTTCGCTCTCGGGT
>NZ_DDGH01000083.1:32090-47053 GCF_002337565.1 Rhodopirellula sp. UBA1907
CACGTCCGGTTCGCTCTCGGGTCCCGTTCCACTGTTCTTCGGAAATGTCACCGGAACATCGATCTTCGAACCAGAAGCTTTCGCGACGGCAACTTACGTCGAACGAGACATCACCTTGGTCGTCGACCGAAGTGGATCGATGGCGGGCAGCCGATTCAATGACCTGCAAGCCGCCATTCGCATCTTCACCGACCTGCTCGCAACAACACCCGTTGATGAACAAATCGGGTTGGCATCGTACAACGACCGAGCCAGCGAAGACGTTCAACTGACCGAAAACTTCGCCGAAGTCAACAATGCGATGGACCGCCTACGAACCGGCGGCTTCACCAGCATCTCTCGCGGCATGCGAGCAGGTCAAGAAATCGCACTGCGTGGGCGACCACCTGAATTCGTCGAACGAACCATGATCGTGATGACCGACGGTCGCCACAACCGAGGCCCCGAACCGCGAGTCGTGGCAACCGACCTTGCGTCCGATGGTGTCACCATCCACACGATCACCTTTGGAGCTGGAGCCGATTTCGGACGCATGCGAGACGTCGCACGCATCGGCGGAGGACGTCACTTCCATGCCACCAATGGCGATCAATTGCGTGACATCTACCGTGAGATCGCACTGACACTCGGAACGGTCCTGACGGAATAAAGACGCTTGACCGGCCGCACTTCCACTTCATTTTCTCACGATCCAACCCCATGCAATCTCTGCCTCACGCTCGCCGACAGTTCGCCAAACCGGATTCCCGAAAAGGGGCCGTCGCGGTTGAATTTGCCATCGTCGTCCCGTTGTTGTTCCTGTTCTTCTTCGCAGGCTTCGAATTCATGCGAGTGGCGATGGTTCGGCACACCGTCGACAATGCCGTTTACGAAGGCGCCCGCGTCGGAATCATTCCCGGTGGAACCAACGCCGAAATCCGAGCCGAAGCGACACGCATCCTTGGCACCATCGGAATCGATGAATTCACGCTCGAGGTCGAACCAGCGAACATCACCGATGCAACGGAAGACATTACCGTTCGCGTGACTGTGCCGTTGGATCGCAACACCTACGTCCCCGCCCAATACTTCTTGGGTGAGGAGATGCAACGAGAATTGACGATGCGTCGCGAAGGCCGCTAGTTCACTTTCCCAATCGAGTCTTCAAGAACGATTGATACTCCGGTCGTTCACGCCACTCGTCCAGAAACACTTCGTAACGCGAATCGTCGGCCCAAAACTTCGGTTCAGCGTGGTCTGGATTCACGCGGCCTTCGGGATAATCCAAACCCGACACGCTGTCATCGACGGAGTCATTCCATTCGGCCAACCACTCGCTCAAACGTGATGCAATTTCCGGGTAGTCTCCGGTCACGTCTTTGCTTTCGCTGACATCTTCGTCCAGTTGATACAACTGTTCGCTCGTCACCGATTTCCCCTTCTGCTTTCGCGTTTCGCGAATCAACTTCCACCGGTTGTCGACTACGGCTGACTTGCCGCGAAAACGAAACCCGATCGGTTTTTCGCGAAGCGACACCACAGCCTCACCCACGCCTTGAATCAGAGGCAGCAAGCTGATTCCGTCGACCGGCTTGATTAGAGAGTCATCCGGCAAGTCCAGCAAATCCACCAGCGTCGGCGCGATGTCGGTCGCACAAGCTGGAACCCGACTGATGCGACCCGCCTGAATCTGATTGGGCCAGTGCAACACACAAGGCACGCGCAGCCCACCCTCGTAAAGCTGCGACTTGTGTCCTCGCAACGGAGCCGTCGTCGATGGTTCGATGCCTGACAAACCACCATTGTCACTGCAGAACCAGATCAGCGTGTTGTCCAGCACTCGCAATCGCTCCAGTCCTTCTCGAAGAGTCCCCAGACTTCGATCCATGGCAACCAATTCGCCATAGTGATTGCGAGAATGCTCATCCATGCCATCAACGATCTGTTGCAACTTAGCCTTCTCATCTTCGTCTTTGCCCGCGTCGACCAACGCCTGCATGTCGTCATCAGATGCCACAAACGGACTGTGCGGGGTGCCATACCAAACCACCGCGAAAAATGGTTGTTGAGACCGTGCTGATCGAGACGCGAAATCCAAGGCTTCTTCCACGATCACTTCGGACGAGTCGCCTTCGAAGGCTTCAAACTTTCCACGCCGACTCAATAACGGGTCGCGATCAAAGAAGTTGGTCACCGACAACCACACATCAAATCCAAACCGACCGGGATGAAAGCGGTCCTCGCCTAGAATCGGAACTCCAGGTCCGCGAAGACCATTCAGATGCCACTTGCCAAAGTGCCCGGTGACATAGCCCGCATTCCGAATCGCAGTCGCGATCGATCGTTCCTGGTGTCGCAGAGCATGACCATGTGAAGGCACCCCGGTTCGCACGGGGGAACGCCCCGTCAAAACGCTCGCTCGGGTTGGCGAGCACACCGCGGAGGCCGCATAGAACCGATCCAGTCGCAATCCGCCGGCGGCCAGCCGATCCAGCTCAGGTGTTTTCAGCAACGGATGCTGAAAGTAGCCCGTCTGCGCGTACCCCAAATCGTCCGCCATCACCAAAATCACATTGGGACGATTCACCTCATCGCCAGAGACACTTTGTCCCAGCAACGTGCCACCGACCATCATCACGATGCCACACAACAACCCGCCCAGTCTCAACGACATGCCTGTTCTCCCAAGAAGCAATTGCGTCCGCCTAACTCACCGGCTCAAACAACGAAATCAGTCGACCATCATAGGCTCTCGCACACTCGTATTCTCGATTCAATCCGGTCGATGGGCATTCAAAAAGTGGATCGCCTTCCGAAGAGATTCCCCGGTGAAAAACCGCTTGCCGCCGTGACCTGCGCCCTCGTGCTCGATGAACTCAACTTCGAGACCGGTGTCCTCGTACAAATCGACGATCCTTTCACTTTGATCCAACAGCACCGTCTTGTCTGCTGTCCCGTGAAAGATCAATAGCGGCGGGTCATCGGTGGACACATAGGTCGCCGGGCTAGCCAATCGTTCCATCTTCTCGGGAACCTTCCCGTCTTTGCCGCCCAACAACGCATAGCTGCCGGATTGATTGGTGTACGCTCTCTCGGGTTGAGTCTTCCCACGCAGAACGAAATCAGATGGGCCGAAGTAATCGATCACCGCCTGCACACGAGAGGACTGCTCGACGTTTCCACCCACTGCACCTTCCAACTCAGCCACGTCGCCGGACGTGCCCAGCAACAAAGCCAGATGCCCGCCCGCGGAACTTCCCGCGACCGCGATCCAGTCGGCGTTGTAACCATAACGCTCTGCATTGGCTCGCAACCATCGAATCGCCGCTTTGCAGTCGTGAACCTGGGCCGGGAAAATTGCCTCTTTGGAGAAGCGGTAACTCAGGCTGGCCAGTGCATAACCGTGCTCTGTCACCTCGATCAACTTCGGGTTGCGTCGCGAACCATTTCGCCATCCGCCGCCGTGAATCCAAACCACCAAGGGAGGCGACTCGGACGTCGCCGGCACGAACAAATCCAACTGGAGTGATCGAGCTTCATTCCCGGCACCGGATACCTCCGCATAGACGAGTCCTTGATGCTTCACAACCGAACTCGATTCCTCGCAGTGAGCGGCCTTCTGAAACATCAGCAAACACATGACAATGAGCAACCAAAGGCTATGACGGTGTTTCATCTTCGCGTTCTCAACTCAAATCATTTGGACGAGGCTCGTTGCCGAAATCACTGGGCGGCTCATCATACCCGCTGCGGAAAGACGACTGGCGAGGCAACGCCGTCTGGCTGCGAAGCTTCAAGAGACATCACACCAAAATGCCAAACTCTCACCCACAGGCCTCCCGTTGAACGACACACAACAAGAACCATGGTTGATTCGGCGTGACCTGGATTTCCTCAATCACGGGTCCTTTGGTGCCACACCTCGTTGTGTGATCGAAAACCAACGGCATTGGCAGAACCAACTGGAGGAAGACCCGATCGAATTCCTCGCACCGGAAAGGTCGCTGCTTCCCAAACTTGATTTCGTTCGCCAAACGGTCGCCCAAGAACTCAACGCGTCTCCGCGAGACATTGCCTTTGTTCGCAATGCAACCGAAGGCGTCAACGCGGTGGTGAGGTCGCTGCCACTTCGGGCCGGCGACGAAGTCCTTGTCACCAATCATGGCTACAACGCGTGCATCAACGCGGTTGCCCAAGCCGCGACTTTCGCTGGTGTGAAGGTCGTGACTGCCAATATTCCGTTTCCGATTCAAAGCCCGGACGAAATCGTCCGGGCGATCGAGCGCAACATCACTCCCAAGACAACTTGGATGCTGATCGATCATGTGACCAGCCCCACAGGGATCGTCCTACCAGTCGCCGAGCTAATCGAACTGGCTCACTCCAACAACATTCGCGTGATGGTCGATGGAGCCCACGCGCCCGGCATGTTGCCATTGAACCTCAACGAGCTGAAGCCTGACTACTACACCGCCAATCATCACAAATGGTGGTGCGGCCCCAAGGTATCCGGGTTCCTTTACGTCGACGAAAAGTCGCAAGACGATGTCCTGCCATCGATCATCAGCCACGGCGCAAACACGGAAGGCTATGGCCCAAGTAAGTTCCAATGCCAATTCAATTGGCCGGGCACCTTTGATCCTTCCCCCTTGCTGGCCCTGCCAACCGCGATCGACTTTCTGGCTAGCTTGTATCCGACCGACGATCCCAGTCGACTGGCCGGATTGATGAGACACAACCATGACCTGGCGGTTGCAGGTCGACGTGTGATTCTCAACAAACTCAAACTCCCCGAGCCCGTATCAGAATCGATGCTGGGCAGCCTCGCCACGATTCCGATCCCGGCGTGGACCAATCACACCTCAGCACAGATTCAGGCCGTGCGAACCACCTTGCGAACAGAACGTCGGTTTGAGCTTCCCGTGTTTCGTTTCGATGCAACAAACGTCTGTTTGCGAATCTCGGCACAAACCTACAACTCGCTGGATCAGTACGAACGTTTGGCCGACGCTGTCAACAAACTTTCGTGAGATCTGGCGACTCAGATCGCGAGTACTTATCCCGCCAATCGTCGTTCGGATACCGAGTCTTCTGACGTGGTGGGCATCGCCAAGATGGACGGTGCATCTTGTTCGCGTTGTGAAGCGATGGTCGATTTCCGCCGTGCCATCACGCCTCGAAACACGAAATGAATTCCCACCGGCACCGAAACCGCAATGATCGTCCCAAGTGACATCTTTAGCAGCGGGGACGCCGAAGGCATGCCATGCTTTGCGGCGACATGGAACAACACCAAAACCGGATGATGCAGCAAATAGATCGCAAAGGAAGCGGTTGCCAATCGCTGGGTGACGGGACCGATTTTATTCACCCGATAGCATGCGATTCCAATCAGCGACAATGAAAGACCGGTGGCACTTGCGACGGTCAACAAAGCCAGCGACACCCAGGTGGCTCCACTGATCACAACGGGAAACGCCGACGCGTATTGAACGTTTTCAGACGGCGTATGGTTGAGCACCCATATCCCGAGCACCGTTGCCGCAATGCACAACAAAGCGCTGGGACAAACCGCACGACCGGCAACTTGCTTCAACCAAGTCAGATCTGCATCCGCACGAGCGATCAACACTCCCATGGCGAAAGCGCAACCGCTGTACAGCCACTTGGCGGGAACTGGCAGAAATGCATGTTGAAATCCCCAAACGACCTCGGGGTAAAAGCACAGCACCACGGTGGCAACTGAAAAAGTCAGCGGCATCCCGACACGGAACACAGTCTTTGGATCGATTCGCTGCAACCAATTCCAGGCCCCAGCAAGAACCGCGATGTAAAGGATCAGGTACTGAAGGAACCAAAGATGAGACAAACCCCAAAGGTGCTCATCTTGGCCGTCGGCAAACTTCAAGGTTCGCATCTGACGAGGCGTGATCACACCGTCGGCCAACCAGCCCAACAGCCAGGCGTAAAGGTCGACGGGAATCAGAAACACGACCGCCAAAAACAAAGGCCAGCCCAACCGGCGAGTCCGAGACTTGAGAGTCGCCAGCGGTCCTCGCGATGTCATGCTGCGAACGGCCAGGATTCCGGCCATCACCAAAAAGATTGGCATGATGACAATCTCGATGGCCCACATCAGCGACGTCAGGGCTGAATGAGGCGTATCGGTTGTCGCCCAGGTCAGACCGGGAATATCCGGATTGGAGTAGGGCACGCATGCGTGGAGCATGACAACGCCAACGGCGGCCCACGCCCGCACGGCATCCAGGCCGAGCAGGTTGGTATTCTGGGGAGCCGATTCGGCGGAATCCGCTTGATTCAGACGAAGGTGAGTCGCACGCATATCCTTTCAATACCGGATCCACATTCGCGAACGCCAGACGAGTCGACTCGAAACCTGTCCGTGCAACTTGGCGTGAAACTCAACCATCGCCCTAATCGCGACCGAACTCAAACGAACCGGCGAGGGTACAAAAAGCAAACCAACAGATAACCTTCCAAAGGAATCCACATGCCGGAGTTGCCGGAAGTCGAAACGATGTGCCGCGGGATCTCGCCAATCGTCGGTTGCGAGATCGAGCGAGTCGAACTTCCACCGTGTCACTGCCGACCGATCACGATGGAACCGTCGGCTGCCCACCTGAACCGTCGCCTTCAAGGTCGCCGGGTCACATCCATTCAGCGACGTGGCAAACGCGTGATGCTTTGCTTTGACGATCAGTCGCGACTCGTCATCGAACCCCGGATGACCGGATTGGTGCTATTGGCCGACCCACCCGATCCGGACCACTTGCGACTACGCATTCAGTTTCGTTCACCGTCCAATCAATCAACAACTCGATCTCGTGAAATTCCAACCGAAATGTTGGTTTGGGATCGCCGCGGACTGGGAACGATCCGCTGGATGACCGAAAGCGACTACCTCGAAAAGGTTGATTCACGCTTGGGCCCCGATGCAATGTGCATCACCGCAGAGCAACTGCGAGGAAACCTGGCCAATTCAAAACGCCCAATCAAAGTCGCATTATTAGATCAATCCGTCGTTGCCGGAATTGGCAACCTGTACGCAGCCGAGATTTTGTTCTTAGCTGGCGTCGACCCACGCACACGATGCGACCGACTGACCAAACCGCAATGGGAACGCATTCATCCCGCCATCACGTTGGTGCTGCAAGACGCCATCAACCACGAAGGCAGCACGCTAAGCGATGGGACGTATCGCAACGCTCTGAACGATCCGGGCAACTACCAAAACATGCATCGCGTTTATGATCGTGAAAACTTGGCGTGCCCACGATGCGTGGATGGCGTGGTCCGGCGAATCGTCCAGGCTCAACGAGCGACGTTCTTTTGTCCGGGATGCCAACGCAAAAGCGGTCGGCACCCCAGCGTCTCGAATCAAACCGAAACGTGACCGAACGCATTGCGATTGGACTATTTTCCAGTCAGACAACGATCAGTTGTCGACGCACGTTTCCAGGAACCGTGCCAAGCGGTGGAAGTCCGAATTCTGCTCGATGAAGCGAACTTTGGTGACCAAGGTTTGCGGGTCGACCAATTCTTCAAACGGCACAAAGTGCAGATCAAACTGCCCCGATACTGAAACCATGACGCCGTTGAGCTTCTCTTCCACGAGTGCCCGGTAAGCACCGACGCCGAGTTGTGAACCCAACATCACGTCGTAAGCGTGAGGTGGTGCACAACGAGATTCGTATCCCATTTGCAATCCGTTCACCTTGCGAGTCCGGCCGGTGCGTTCGTTGTAGCGAGCCGCCAACAAACGAGACATCACGGCGGAGAGGTTCACCAACGAGATGTTGATGTGACCGTGGTCGTCACGGGTAACGCCTTCGAGATACTTCGCTGGCAGGTACTCGGCCATGCCTTCGGCGATCACGATGGTTCCGTATTGGCGTCCTTCGCGTTCGCGAGCCAGCATCATGTCGACCATCCGATCGATCACTCGATCCATCGCCATGATCTTTCGAGTCTCGCCGGTTTCCTGATTGACGACTTCTTCGTCCGCCAGTGCACCGGTGATGTCTTCAACGCTGAGCACCATGCTGGCTTCACCGGCAATTGCGGCACCGTATGCCAACCAGCCCGCGCTGCGGCCCATGGCTTCGCACAAGAAGTACGCTCGTCCGGCGGCGGCATCGTAGTTGAGGTTGCGAATTTCTTCGGCCAACGTTTCAACCGCGGTGAAGAATCCGAATGTGAAATCAATACCCGAGTAATCGTTGTCGATCGTTTTCGGCAAGTGAACAACCGGGAAACGTCGAGCGTCGCCGGGCAGGTTGTCCTGGAACATTTTGAGTTTATTCGCGGTCTTCAGCGTGTCGTCGCCACCAATCGAAATCAATGCGTCGACTTCCAGCGAACACAATCCTTCGTAGACACGACGAAGCGGCGCGACCAACTCGGGGTCTTTCAGGTGTTCTGGGTTGCTGACGTGTTTGCCGGGGTTGGTCCGAGCCGTTCCGATCATGATCCCACGGCTGCTGCGAGCGTGGGTCAGCGAATCGTGCGTGAACCGGATGTAATCGGTGCCTTCTTGCAAAGGACCGGCAGCGGTGTATTCCGCCAAACGGCTGTACCCGTGCTTGATGCCAAAGACCTGAGCACCCTCTTCCAGGAATGAAAACGCGGCGGTACTGATGACCGCATTGGCGGCTGGAGCGGGTCCGCCAGCGAACAAAATCGCGACGCGTTTGATATCCAAATTGTGATGAGCGAGCTCAGCCACGATGACACTGCCTGGTGAAGAGGAATTTCCGAAGACAATCGCGTTGCGATTGAGAGCCCAGATTCTAAGCATCCGCCCCGTTTCGCCAAGACGCCTGCCAATTCGCGAGACGATTTGAAGCCGCGAGAGCCGCCTATCTGAAATCAGTGGACAAAAGCCACCTTCGCCGAAGCAATCGCTCCGTTTTCAGCACGGAAATCTGTAGAACACGACTTCAGACAGAGCGTGTTCGGTTAGCCGAGAAAAGATGCGAGGACTACGCAGCTTGTCGTTTGAGCGAGACGGAATCGGCTGCGACGGCAACGCCGCTTGGCTCCACGCCGGGAACCAGCGAGTCCTGCCCCCCGACTGATTGGACGATATCATTTGATTGCGTGGTCGCTTCATCCGAAGACGGCTCACGCTTGTTGCGTCGCTTCCCCGAACTTTTGCGGCACTGCTGATCGCAAATGGCTGCTTCCTGTGGATCCATGCGATGTTCCATGACTCGCAAAGATTCCGCCACCTTCGCTCGCAGATCGTCGATCGACTCGCCGGGAGTCGGAAAGATCGGGTCACCAAACATTGCATCCACCAAGGTGAACGGCAACAGAATTTGCATCCGGTCCCAAGCTTTCGACATGATCCAACGTCGTCGAGGAATCAGAACCACGGGGATGATTGGAACTTCCGCTTTCATCGCCACCATGGCGATGCCTTTTTGCGCCACTCCGCGAGGGCCCCGGGGACCATCGACCGCGATCACACTTGGATTTCCATCCTTCACATGGCGAATCATTTTGGTCAGTGCCGTGGCACCACCCTTCTCTCCCACGCCGCTGCTGCCGCGGATTGGCACGCAACCGTTGCCGCGCAGCAATGGCATCAAAAGATCACCATCTCGCGACCGAGAAACCATCGCCCCGACACGAGGTGCTGACAATGACAATGCGGCCAATTGATGAGCATGCAGAATCGCCAAAGCGTACTGCTTGCCTGTCCGCTGCACCACGCGTTCACGTTGGTCGTTGCGAACACGTATGCGAAACGTGAGTCGAAACAACTTGAACGTCACAGCGATGCCTGCTCCGATCACCGGATTCACGAGGGTTGGGACTTTCATCGAGGTTGAAGGAAAAACAACAAGACGCGAAACAACCAATGGGAACGCCACCGCCAAAGAGGTTTTCTTCAGTGGCGAACGTTGCCAGCGATCACGACGCTAGCAACTCAGTCAGCAAACTCGCTCCAGTTCACTTGTGTGTAAACGACTCGGTAGCCCCGGACCTGATCGATTTGACGCTCCGCATCATCATCAAGACCTTCGGACCAATCCGATTCAATGTTCAGGTTTGCCTTCATGACCGGTTCTCCATCAGCCCCGTTCCGGTCAATCGACAGCTTCGTTTTCACGCCAATCAAAGATTGCTTCCAAAGCTCGTCGTTCAATCGCATGCGACCGAACGGTGGCAATCCTCGAGGTCGAGCAATGTTGAGACGACATGCCCAATCGACCAACTGGGCATTGGCAATCGCCATCGCGGGCGAAGGAGGAACAACGCCTTCGACTTCGTAACGCACGCCTGGGTAGGTCATCTCATACTGTTGAGGCCCTATCAATCTCACTCGCGCGTTCATGCCCAATCGCTCACGACGCATTGGGTCAGTGACGGACGCGTCCGCACGAGCGGTCAAGCGAGTCAGCTCATCCATGGAAACCGAGCATCGTGTTTTGGTTTTCTGATCCAACAACACAATCATGGACTGATTCAGATCAAACACCGTCAGAAACCGAGGATCTGATTCCGACACGCTGTAGATCACGCCATCCGCAAAGATGTTTTTGTGAACCGTGTTCGGTTTTCGCTCGCCCGCGAAGTAGATTTTGGTTGTCAGCGTGAAGTCGGGCGTGTTGGCCTTGGCTGTCTTTTGGCCCAGACGGTTTGCCAGCCGAAACTCTTGAGCGGACGCCGAACCGCAGTTCAGCATCAACAAGAACGCGGCGAATATCACCGCGCAACAGTTTGCCAAAACTGCCAGAGTCAGCGCACGCGACAACGTTGGCCGATCGAACATCGGCAATTGAGCGTTACGGGCGGAAAGAGAAAGCATCGCGGGACCCATCCAATTCAATTTGGGCATCGAATTCGTGCCTAGGAGAGGAATAGTCGACCGCTGCGGGGGGCGTCCAGACCGGTTTGTAATTCTTGACGTCGTCTTGTAACAGCTTCTAGTCAATTTTGCACAGCGCCGAACCGCCGGACTCGAACCAAACACGTAAAACACCTGCAGCAAATCACTTACAACGAATACCAGAAGTTTCCGCGAGCGTTTGGCACTGCCATTGCATTAGTCCCCAATCACAACCGCGGGTCACAACGGCCCACTTCTCAAACGACTCTCTTCTGGGGCAAAGGAAACTGCCATGTTGGTTCTCACTCGAAAAATCGACGAACAAATCGTTATCGGCGACAACATCAAGATCACCGTCATCAAGGTTCGCAACAACCAAGTTCGGATCGGTATCTCCGCTCCTCGCGACGTCCGCGTCCTGCGAGGTGAACTGGAACCCAAAGAAGCCGAGGCAACCCAATCGGACGACACGCAAATGGTTGTCGACTTGGATTTGGACGACAAATCCACCCAAGCACTACTGAAAACCACCGAAGAAATCGAAACCAGCTACCGGCCCACCACCGCGAAGAAGCCAGCTCAATCGCCTGCCTCGATCGCTAACCGCCCTCAACCTTCGGCTGTCGAACGAACGACTCCGACCGCATCCGCAGCGAGCAATGCATCAGCCAACCGTGTGGGGCACATGTTGCCATCGGGAAACACATCCAACCGCATGACCGCTGCAATCGATGCGACCGATACCGTTTCACAAAACGATGCCAGTCCCGAACTGCGTGTCTACAGCGGAAAAGTCAGTCGTCGAACCGGCGAAGGATCACTGAAACGCAGTCCTTTGGCCAATTACTTCACCGCTCCCTGAATTTGCACCGGGCCGAACGCCCCGCATGCAGCCCCAAAGCAACACGTGTTCTTTTTTGCCTCATCATCAAACATGACCTAGGAAAAGGAGTAGTCCTTACGAAACACCCTGCTTCGGAATCGCACCATGATGCCCGCTGCTTCGATCCTACTAGTCGACGACGACCATCACTTGGCAACCTCGCTAGGTGAGTGGCTCGCCGAAGAAGGATTCGAAACCCATCTCGCCGGCACGCTCGAGGACGCACGCCAACAGCTCAAGCAACATGCGTTCGAATTGGTGATCACCGATTTGCGTTTGGGTGGTGAAGATGGAATGACGTTGGTATCGGACGTTAAGAAACACCATTCCGACACGCCGGTTTTGGTGATGACCGGATATGCCACGCCCAATACCGCCGTGGAAGCAGTCCGCGCCGGGGCAGTGGATCTGCTGACCAAACCGGTCATCGATGACGAATTGCTGCTCGCCATCGATCGAGCGATGAACCAACGCAAGATCGAAGCCGAAAACGAAACGCTGCGTCGACAACTTGATCAACGCAGTGGTCTCGAAAACATTCTCAGTCATGACTACCGAATGATGAAAATCTTCGATGTCATCGACAGTGTCGCGGATGCCAAAGCATCGATCTTGATCACCGGAGAAAACGGTACCGGTAAAAGCATGATCGCTCGCGCGATCCACAACCGATGCGCTCGCCGGAGTGGCCCGTTTATCGAAGTCGCTTGTGGTGCTCTCCCGGACACACTGCTCGAAAGTGAACTGTTCGGTCACATCGCCGGAGCCTACACCGGTGCCAACACCGACCGTCGCGGCAAATTCGAACTGGCTGACGGCGGAACCTTGTTTCTCGACGAAATCGCGACGGCGACTCCCGCCATGCAGGTCAAACTTCTTCGCGTCCTGCAGGAACTGCAGTTTGAACCGCTCGGCGGCATGGAGACTCGCAGCGTCGACACCCGAGTCATCTTGGCAACCAACGAAAATCTAGACAAAGCGGTCGCGGATGGATCGTTCCGTCAAGATTTGTATTACCGAATCAACGTCGTGAACATCGTTTTGCCATCGCTTCGCGAGCGAACCGGTGACATTCCACTGCTCGTCGATCACTTCCTTCGTGAAGCCGCAGAAACCGCCGGCCGCGACATCGACGGCTTTGATCGCGAGGCAATGAAATGCCTGCAGTCATACGCCTGGCCCGGCAACGTTCGACAATTGGAAAACGTGGTCGAACGTGCCGTGTTGCTCGCCACCGATCGTGTGCTTACTAAAGACGACTTGCCGCCGGACGTGCTCGGCACATCCGCCAACCAGCACGCATCCATCGGCAGCGTCGGACATTCGCCGGGAGTGACCGCATCGAGCGGCCCGTCGTCATTCAATCCCGCTATCCTTGATGGCTGCAGCCTGCGAGAAGCTCTCGAAGGCCCGGAACGGGAAATCATTCTGCACTCGCTTCGCCGGCACAATTGGAACCGAGCCGCCACCGCCGACGAGCTTGAAATCAATCGCACAACGCTCTACAAGAAAATGAAACGCTTGGGTCTCGATGACCCGCGTCTTCAATACGCTAACCATTGATCTCCCCATGCCTGCTGCCGCCCCAGTTGCTCTCACGATCGCTGGCTCGGATCCGTCGGGCGGGGCCGGAATGCAAGCGGACCTGAAAACCTTTCACTCGTTCGGTGTGTATGGTTGCAGCGTGATGACGCTGCTGACGGCACAGAACACGATGGGTGTGCAGGGCATCCAAATGGTTCCGGCCGAATTTGTTCGTGCTCAATGGACCAGCGTCTCCAGTGACTTGCCGGTGGCTGCGATCAAGACCGGTGCCCTCGGCAACGCGGAATTGATTGACACGGTGGCGGATTGCTTGGATTCCCTGACATGCCCGTTGGTCGTGGATCCAGTCATGATCAGCAAACACGGCCACGCGATCATCGACGACGACGCGATCGAACTGTTGATTAATCGCGTGTTTCCGCTGGCAGACCTTGTCACGCCCAACGCGTTTGAAGCCGAACGATTGGTCGGCCAATCCATTCGCAGCGAAGAAGACCTTACCAGCGTCTCCGCCAAGTTGCTCGCGATGGGACCGCGTGCGGTTTTGATTAAGGCTTGCGTGGGTGAGCGGTCAGTGGATTGCCTTGCCGACGCCGAAGGAGCTCAATTGCTTCGGTCGCCGAGAATTGAATCCAATCGAACCCACGGCAGCGGTTGCGTGTTGTCCGCTGCCATCACCGCTGGCCTGGCCAAAGGTCAAGACCTTAGCAAAGCGGTGCAAACTGCTCGTGACTTCGTGCACGATGCGATTCGCAACGCACCAAAACTCGGCAAGGGAATCTCACCGGTCGGGCTTCTCGACCGACGCATGTAGTTCCTGCGTGGTAGAAGCCCGCGACCATCATCATCAAAAGGCTGACTGTGGCATTCCCGGTTGAGGAATCCCTGGCTGGCCTGGGCGTTCACCTTTCATCATCACGTACGCGGTCGCGAACATGACACCGATGAATGGCCCGGTGAACAAGAGCCCAATGAAGAGGGCCAACAGTCCGCCCAATGAAATGAGCATCGATGCAACACCAAGCACCAACGAGGTTGCCCAGTTCGCTTTGCCAACTTCAAAAGCCCGAGAGAACGCCTCAAACACTCCACACTGACGATCGACAATGAAGTAGTAGTACGGCCACATCAAGAGCAGGAAGATCAGACCGGGGATGATCAGCAACAGGAAGCCAAAGAACGCTCCAAGGCCAAACAAGATGGTTCCGCCGAGGACGCCCAAAAACACGTCGCCGCCGTTGAACAGCATCCCGACGTTGACCGGTTGAAAACGAGTGACGCCGATACAAATTCGAGCCATCCCGATCCCGATGAACATGTTGAACAAACTACTCGCGAGGTTTAGCACCAGTGCCAGCACGACAAACGCCGTGTTCCCGTTGTCTTGAGCCACCTGTTCCAGAATCGACGTCACGATACTGAACCCGAACGAAATACCAAACACGATCACGGTGGCTCCCACCAAGATGCCAATGTTCGGTTTGAATGCCTGCCAAGCGTGCGAGAAGATCTCTCCGAAATCAGCTGCCGTCGGCTGGTAACCGCCGGTCGATACACTGGCGGACGTGTGAGAAGTCACCGGCGACGCATAAGGATTGGATGCCGCGGCCGGCGAAGGTTCGTTGAACTCCGACTTGAACGCACCAAACGGATCTTCTGCAGCGGGAGCGGCAGGAGGCGTCCCACCTGGAATGGGTT
>NZ_DDGH01000083.1:47202-58077 GCF_002337565.1 Rhodopirellula sp. UBA1907
CACCTGGAATGGGTTGCACGCTTTGGCACGTGGGACAACGAGCTGACTTGCCAGCCGATTCGTCACCAACACGTAGGACCGCGTTGCAGGAAGAGCAATGGAATTGGATCGCCATGAGATGCCTTCGGCGAGGAGCACATTGGGGTGGAATCCCTGCAGTGTAACGGTCTCCACCATCGCCGTGGGGCGGCACTGACCCACCGCTACATTTTCGCGTCTTTACCAACGCACGTCTCGGTGGCTATCGCTTCGACGTCCAATCCGAATTGCCGTATCGCTGCGTAACAATTTGTTTCGCAGCTTTGATCTCGTTGGACTCAAGTGCACCCAACTGCCAATCGATCTCAAACATCGCTTTGAGTCGTCGTTGCAATCCGTGAACGAGTTGATCCATTTCCAATCGCCGTCCAGCCAGTTGTTGGATCCCCGGCAAGACATCCGCGTGAGGCGAAACACTCCACAACAAACTGCCGTGTTGCAACAACGCTCCTTTGGTTCTGCGTTGCGCACTCCCCAGCACCTTGTAGCCACTCACGATCAGATCTTCGTCCGTGCGACGTTGAAAGCAGAGGAAGGGCTCGTCACGTTTGCCAGCACTTGATGCCCCGGATGAATCATACGACATTCGCGTTACCGCGCCCGTCCCAAGCGTTCGAAACGGTTTCGCATCGACACCCATCACCTTGAGTTCGCTCGCGATCGCTTCGTGGACGTTTCGATAAGTTGCTTCGCGTGCTCCCGTGTCCGAGACATTCATCGGCAACGTCAACGACAGCGTCAGCTCAGCGTGATGCAGAATAGCGCCTCCACCGGTGGACCGGCGAACCAGATCCACTTCGCCGGTGTTCCCCAAAGAGACACCTGTTCGCTCTGCCCACGCCATCGCTTCGGCCAAGGGTTGGAAATACCCGAGCGACAAAGTCGGCCGTTTCCATCCGTAGAATCGCAGCGTGGGAGGTGCTCCCGCAGCGACACTGCTGAGCAATGCCTCATCGATCGCCATGTTCGCCGCCGCATCATGGCTCGCCAATTCGATCAATCGGCCACGGATGGCAGGGACTTCACTCACGTCGCGGATTCACCCGCCGCATCCGTCCATTTCAAAATCGGACGTCGAGCCGCGGTCACGTCGTCAGGCCGACTAATTCGTGTCGAGTGCGGTGCATCGTGGATCAGCTCCTCGCCTTCTTCCGTGATTCGGAAGAGAGCTTCGACAAACGCATCCAACGTTTGCTTGCTTTCCGTTTCGGTCGGCTCCACCATCACGGCTTCGTCAACAACCAATGGGAAATACACCGTTGGTGCATGGAACCCGTAATCCAAAATGCGTTTAGCGATGTCCATCGCGGAAAGCTTCTTTTCTTTCTTCAAACGGGTCGCCGATGCAACGAACTCATGCATGCAACGATCGCCATGAGGCACATCGAGGAAATGCTTGACCTTGCTGAGCAAGTAGTTCGCGCCGAGCACGGCGTCTTCGCTGACGTGACGCAAACCGTCGCCACCATAAGTCCGCAGATAGATGTAGGCTCGCACCAACACGCCGGTGTTACCAAAGAAGCTACGAACACGTCCGATGGAATCATCCGATGGCGAGGTCAAGTGATAGGTGTAGCGATCATCGTCGCCGCTCGCGCCTTCGTTTTCGACGCGAGTCACAACTGGACCAGGCAAATACTTGGCCAGAAAGTCACGAACGCAAATCGGGCCGGCACCAGGCCCACCACCGCCGTGAGGTCCAGAGAAAGTCTTGTGTGGGTTGTAGTGCATCAAGTCCGCACCAAAGTCACCGGGGCGTGTGATCCCCAAGATCGCGTTCATGTTGGCACCGTCCAAGTAGATCAACGCTCCGGCATCGTGAACCAGTTGGTTGATCTCTTCGATCTGGCTATCAAACAATCCCAATGTGTTTGGGTTGGTCAACATGAACACGGCGGTCTTGTCATCAAGCTTCGCTTTGAGATCTTCCAGATCCACTAAACCATTCGCGCTGCTCTTGACCGTCTTGGTTTTGAAACCGGCCATTTGAGCACTGGCGGGATTGGTTCCGTGAGCCGAGTCGGCGGTCAAAACCACGCTACGATCGCTACCCTGGTCGCGGAAGTAAGCCGCCGCGACCAACAAAGCCGCCAACTCACCATGGGCACCCGCCGCAGGCTGCATTGAAACGCCCGGCAACCCGCTAATCTCCGCGAACATGCCCTGCAGTTCGTACAACAACTCCAGCAACCCTTGCAGGCCCGACTCATGCTGCAGCGGGTGCACGTTGAGGAACCCAGGCAACGAAGCGATGCGCTCGTTGCGTTTTGGGTTGTACTTCATCGTGCACGAACCCAAGGGGTAGAAGTGCGTGTCGACGCTCATGTTCAACGTCGACAAACCAACGAAGTGGCGGACCACGTCGCCTTCGGCAAGCTCTGGAAGTGGTGGCGGAGTTTCGGCCAGAGCCTCGTCCGCGAAAAGTTCGTCGACGTTCACCGATGGCACGTCCAAATCACCGAGTCGGTGAGCACGTCGTCCAGCGCGGCTGAGTTCAAACAGAAGCTGAGTCGATTGTTGGTTTCGCATGGTTGCGTGAATAAATGAGTGAACTTCGTTGAATCAAACCGTGGCCATCGAGGGAGCTTCGCAGAGCACTTTGGCCCAACGATCGATCTCCACACGCGAACGTTTTTCAGTCACCGCGACGAGGAAACATTGCTCGTATCGCGACGGCAAAGCGACCGCGGTTTCCGAGGCTTCGGAACCACCGACGCACATCGGCGTCATGTCGATCCCGGCTAGCAAGCCGTTGTCACGAGCGTGAGCCAGCAAACCATCGACGTCCGCACCAAGGTCTCGCACGACGAACTCCTTCAGCGACGGGCCCTCGCCAACGACTTCGAACCGATCCGATTTCGCAATCACTTCTTTGGCATAAGCCGTTTTTGCGATGCAGTGATCGGCGGTCTCTTTCAATCCCTCGGGGCCGAGCAGCGACAGGTGCACCGTCGCTCGCAAAGCCAACAGCGTCTGGTTGCTACAGATGTTGCTGGTCGCTTTTTCGCGGCGGATGTGTTGTTCGCGAGTTTGCAATGTCAGCACCCAACAGCGTTTTCCACGACGGTCGGTCGTTTGTCCCGCGATTCGGCCGGGCAGTCGACGAACCAACTCTTCACGACACGCCATGATGCCAAGATAAGGCCCACCGTATGCCAGTGGGTTGCCCAAGCTTTGACCTTCGGCGATCGCGATGTCGACGCCCATGTCACCGGGACGCTTCAGACGCCCGAGGCTGACTGGATCGAACACTTGAATCGTCAGTGCCCCGGCTTCTTTGGCCGCGGCTGCGATTTCAGAAACTGATTCGAGTTGACCGACGAAGTTTGGATGCTGGATCAGCACGCAAGCGGTTTTGTCATCGATCGCATCGATCATGGGCTTGGAGTGCCCATTTTCATCCGAAGGAACCACCACCAACTCAGCGTCGATGTTCTTGAGGTAAGCCACCAAGATGTCGCGATACTGTGGGTGAACCACATCGGTCGTGATGACTTTGTTGCGGCCGCGTTGCATCGACAAAGCCATCAAAACAGCCTCGGTCGCTGCGGATCCGCCGTCGTACAAACTGGCGTTGCTGACGCCCAACCCGGTCAACTGCGTGACCAAGGTTTCGTACTCGAACATCACCTGCAAATTGCCTTGGCTGACCTCGGCTTGATAAGGCGTGTACGACGTGTAGTACTCACCCCGCGACGCGATCTCATCAACGGCGGCAGGGATGAAGTGGTCGTAAGCACCGCCACCCAAGAAACAAACATGCGAGTCGGCCGATGCATTGCGAGCGGCCAACCGAGTCATCTCGGCGGTCAACGCCAACTCATTGCAGGCCGGTGGCAAATCCAACGGGCGCTTCATACGAACCGCTTCTGGCACCTGATCGTTGATGATCTCATCGATGCTGTCGGCACCGATCGATTTCAACATCTCTCGGCGGTCTTCGTCGGTGTGAAAGAGATAACTCATTCGATCAACCTGCTTCGGAACACTGTTTTTGATAAGCGGCATAGTCCATCAACGAATCAGGCAGATCCGCTGACAATTTCACTTTCAGAATCCATCCAAAATCGAACGCGTCATCGTTCAAATTGTCCAAGTTGTCAGGCAGGTCGGTATGAACCGCGACAACTTCGCCAGCAACGGGGCTGTACAGGGGGCTAACCGCTTTCACGGATTCGACTTCACCGAATTCTTCGCCAACTTCCAGCGTGCGTCCAACTTCGGGAAGGTCCATGTAGACCAAGTCGTTGAGCTGCTCGACGGCGAAGGCTGAGATACCGATCGTTGCGAACTTGTCGCCGCCTTCTTCTTGAACGTCCACCCACTCATGGGTCTCGGCATAACGCAGGGTCGAAGGGTCTCGTGCCATCGGAGGCTCCTAACGAATCAATGAAAAATAAAGGGAAATGGATGAATCAAAACTTGTTGAACAACATTCGCGAATCGCGGTCGCGGAATGTCGCGTCACACGACTAAGACGCGGCAGGTGGCCGTTTGTAGAACGGCAGCTTCGTCGGCAAAGCATCCGTTGTCTTGCCACGAATATCAATTTGGAAGCTCGCATCTTTCGCGTGCTTGGCATCGATGGTCGCCATCGCGATAGGAACACCCAACGTGGGTGACGGACCACCACTGGTGACTTGCCCGATCTTTTCGCCGTCCGCACTCAAAACGTCGCAACCTTCTCGAGCGGGACGTTTACCCGTGGGAAGCAATCCGATTCGACGTCGTGTTGGGCCTTGTTCAGCAACGGCCCGCAAAGCTTCTTCGCCGATGAAGTGACGGTCCTTCAGGTTGCAACCGAACTTCAATCCGGCGGTGATTGGATCAATCGTTTCGTCCAATTCATGCCCATAAAGCGGCATCCCGGCTTCCATTCGCAGTGTGTCGCGAGCGCCCAAACCGGCGGCGACAAATCCTGCTTCGCGACCGGCGAGCAAAACGTTTTCCCAAACTCGGTGAGCTTCTTCGGCTCGAACGATCAACTCCAGTCCATCTTCGCCGGTGTATCCCGTGCGGCTAACGATGACTGGTTTCTTGAACTGGTCCGTGATGAAGGCGTTGTAGTTTTTCAGTCGCGATGGATCGATTGAGAAGAGTTTCTTGCAGACTTCGATCGCCATCGGTCCTTGGATCGCAATCATCGCCGTCAACTCGGTGCGATCCGACATGGTGACGGTGGGGAAGTCGGCCAGGTGAGGCTCGAACCACTTCAGTATTTTTTCTCGGTTGGATGCGTTGACCACCAACAGGTGAAAGCGTCGCTCCGAAGGCGTTTGCAAAAACGAAACCAGCACGTCGTCCAGCACGCCGCCTTCCGCATTGCAGACCATGCCATAGCGGACTTGGCCGGGCACCATATCGGTCACACGACGCGTCAAAACGTGGTCGAGAAATTCGGCCGCGTGATCGCCATCGAACCGCAATCGGCCCATGTGCGACACGTCAAACAAAGCGGCCTTGGTACGACAGGCTTGGTGTTCCGCGACGATGCCTTCGTACTGAATCGGCATCTCGTAACCGGCGAAGGGAACCATTTTGGCCCCGGCTTGGCGATGCCAAGCATCCAACGGTGTTTGCAGAAAGTCCGCCGGGGAAGTTGGATTTCCCACAGGATCGTTGGTGGATGAAGTTGTCATAAAAAACGCTCGACAACGCAGGCAAAAACGAACCTCATCGGCTGGGATCCCCTACCAACCGGCACAACACCAGCCACGGGAACCCTGGACAAGGACGAAACACTCGGATGAAAAAGATCAATGTTGGTGCCGAGTGTAAACAACAAAAGCCGGACCTGGCACCCGCCCGATCCGGCTTCGCTGCATTTTTATGAATCGATTGCAGCCGAACTGCAACCAGATCACTCTGCTGGCTGCTCGACCGCCGCAAAGTCACCTGCGATGGCCATCACCAAGCCATCGAGATCCACGTATTTTTTCAGCGCCGCGTTGACCGAATCAACCGTCGCCGACTGAATCTGCTCTTCATGCTTCGCCACAAAGGCCATCGTTCGATCGTTGAAGACCGATTTGACCAGCATGCTAGCTAGCCTCGAATCACCCGTTCGGCCAATCCGTTCGGCTTGCAAATACGCACCCTTGGCCTGCTCCAACTCTTCCTCGGTGACGCCGTCTTCGAGCACCCGCACAACCTCTTCGCGAATCACGCGAAGCAGCTTGTCTTTGTTGGCCGGGTTGGTGATCGCGTACAGCGTGAAGCTGACTTTTTCATCCTCCGCAAAGTTCGCCGCGGTCAAACCGCTACGTACCCCGTACGACAAACCTTCTTGTTGACGAACACGGTTGGCCAAACGGCTGCTCAGCGATCCGCCTCCCAAGATGAAGTTGCCCAGCACCAACGAAGCGTACTCGGGATCCGAATCCGCCAACTTGTATTGCTGGCCGCTGTACAACAACGCGTTGGATTTGTCGGGAGTCTCAATCGTCACGACGGCACCGGGAATATCAGGCTGAGCCGGCGTCACGATTCGCTCAAACGGCTGCTTAGCTTCCCAACCTTCCACGATCGACCGGAACTTCTCTAGCGTCGGCTCAACATCGAAGTTGCCAACGATGGCCAACTCACCGGCTTGATTGCCCAAGTACTCCGCGTGCAATTGGCGGATCTGCTCGATGGTCGTCTCTTCGTACATGTCGATCTCTTCTTCGATCGTCATGACGTACCGGATGTCATCCTTGTCGTACGGCGAGAGCATTTGCTGCACTTTGCGAGGTGCGAGAGAATTTGGTTCAGTCTTGTTCTTTTCCAATCCGGTGATGACTTGGCGACGCATGACTTCGAGCTCCGATGGCTCAAAGCGAGGCGAGCGGAAAATCTTTCCAATCAAGTCAATGACTTCGGGCAAGAACTCTTCTTTGGTTTGCACCTGAACCTGCAACACACCTTTCAAGGTGTAGATCTGGACCTCAGCACGCAACCGAGTCCACTCGTCCTGCAGTTGTTGATAATCAAGATCTTCGGTGCCGCGAGCCATCATCATTCCCAACAACTCAACCGCGCCGAGTTTGTCCTTGAGCGACTCAGCCGTTCCGAAACGCAGCGTCATCAACACCGAGACCGAATCACCGCGAGTTTTCTTCGGCAGCACGGCGTATTCGATTCCGCCAGCCAACTTGCCACGTTGAACGCGTTCTTCAATCGCTTCCGGATTGGGATCGAAACGTTCCCCAGCGGCGGCAGCGGCCCGGCCTTTGTAGTCTTTCAGCAAAGCCGCCAAATCCGGTGATTCGGGGATACTGACACGATCCGATTCCTCCGATGGCATGAACAAACCAACGGTTCGGTTGTTTCGTTTCAGATAGCGATCGGCAACGTCACGAACTTGTTCGACGGTCAACGCTTCCACAGCGTCGCGATACAAGAAATACAGACGCCAATCACCTTGCGCGGCCCAGTCACTGAGCGAAACGGCGATTTTGTCCGTGTTGGCTGATTCCAATTCGCGAGCCTTCAACATTTGTTGTTTGGCTCGTTCCACCTCTTGTTCGGTGATGGGGTTTTTCGCCCAATCGTTTTCCATCAAGTCGATCAGCTTGGCACGGGCCTGCTCAATGGATTGCTCCTTGGGCACTTCTGCCATCGTCATGAGCAACCCCGGTTCGCGAAAACCGAACGCCATCGCGAAAACGTTGCTGGCGATTTCAGTTTCGACCATTTCTTTGTAAAGACGACCGCTTGGCTCATCACCCAAGACGTTCGTGAGAGCTTTGACCGCGGCGTAATCTGGATGACTGCCCGCGGGAATGTGGTAGGCGGCGCCGACGACTTGCACGTCGCCGACCCGACGCAGCACAACCGTTCGCTCCCCATCTTTTGGAGGCTCGACCGTGTAAGTTTCGTCGATTGGAGTGTTGGGAACCGGCAGACTGCCAAACGCATCGTTGACCGCTTTCAGCGCGTGATCCACCTCAAAGTTGCCCGCGATGATGACCATCACATTGTCCGGGCGGTAATACTTGCGATAGAACTGGCGCAGCTTGACGACCGGCACACGCTCGATGTCGCTGCGGTTGCCAATCGTCGATTTGCCGTAGTTGTGCCAATCGAATGCGGCCGACTCAATCCGCTGCATCAAGACTCGCATCGGTGAGTTCTCGCCGCGTTCAAACTCGTTGCGAACAACGGTCATTTCGCTTTCGAGGTCTTCGCCTTTGATGTTGCTGTTGAGCAACCGATCGGCTTCCAAATTCAATGCGAACTCGAGATTGTCTTCGCTGGCCGGAAGTGTTTCGTAGTAGTTCGTCCGGTCCATCCAAGTCGTGCCGTTGAACCGAGCTCCGCGATCCTGCAACACCTTGGGAACTTCCGGGTGGGTGGGCGTGCCCTTGAACAACATGTGTTCGAGAAGGTGCGCCATCCCGGCTTCCCCGTAGCCTTCGTGACGCGAGCCAACGAACACGGTCATGTTGACCGTCACGACTTCTTTGCTCTCATCGGGAAAGAGCAAAACCTTCACGTCGTTGGGCAGTACATATTCGCTGATCCCCTCGACTTCGCGGAGTTTCAATGGCACGGACGAATCCTTTTTTGCCGCGTCATCGGCAGGACAGAGGGTTGGAATCAAACAGAGAGCAGCGACCAGACTGCTCAGCAGGAAAGCGGACGTTCTGCGTCCGCAGCGGCATCGAACCGCCGCCACATCCAGTTGTGAAAGCATTGCGAAATTCATCCGATCGTCTCGTTGGAGTGATGTATGAGCTGAGGGACGCCCGAATTGTAACGGCGAGTCGACAAGTGTGTCCCCCCGGGGTCGCCGCGATCGCCAGTAAACTTCACACTGAGTGCATTCCAGGAGCGGTCGAGAAACGAGCGTCCGGTACCATTTGTGCAAAGCCCCGCTGGGTCGTTCCGGCAATGGGCACCGGCACCTTCTTTCCCGCTCATTGCCAAAGGCTTTTCACGGACAGACCCCATGAGCGATTCAAATTCCGATCCGAAACCGACGCGAAATTTGTATCCCAACGAACTCGCCGAGCAAAATCACAACCGCCAACCGCGAGAAGACCTTCCGTGGCACGTCGCGTTTGATCTGAACGAGGCCGAACCGGGACTCGCCGAACGCTTGGCTGCCGATCCCAACACAGAATCTTTTGTACGAGAAGCCTTGGTGGGTGATCGAATTCTCGCCGTGATCTTTCATTCGGGCCAATGGTACGCGATGGACGGAATCTGCACGCACCAAGGCGGACCGCTCGCCGAAGGTCATGTCGCGGACGGCTGCGTGACGTGTCCTTGGCATGGATGGCAATACGAACTGGAAACCGGAACCCAAACGACCAGCCGCCAACCTCTTCAAGCGGTTTTTCCAATCCGACAAAACGGCACGGCAATCGAAGTCCAACTGCCCTGAATTTGATCCGACCGCATTGCAGTTCCCGACGGACTGGCCACGGCGAACAGTCTCGATGACAGGATGAATGGCAGCAGACGGGCGAATCGCACCAGACGGATGCGTTGGCCGGCTGACCATTACACATGGACAAAGCTCATCGAAGCACCATTTTTTCACAAAAACGTTGACTCACGCACAAACACCTGCACAATACAGCTTTCGTAGTGAAACCAATCGACGGGTTTCGAACTCGCACTTCGCTTCCTCGCTTCACGCACAAAACAAATGCCATGACTTCAGTAAAACGGAACATCCGATTGCCGCGAGTCGCCTTGGTGACCCGGATCCTTTTCGCATCCTTCCTTTTTGGAACGGGGATCATGACGATGGGATTTGCATTGAATGGCTACCCCGTCGGCGAGACGCCGGATGATGTCGGGCGATTCATGATCGCACTCGAGCAAACTGGCTACCTGATCTTCTGGGTCGGCTTTTTCAAAACGGTTGCTGGTGGATTGATGTTCTTCCCGCGAACAGCACCCCTGGCTGTGCTGATGTCACTGCCCTACGTCGTCAACATCCTGCTGTACGTGACATTCTTCGCCCATCAATACCTGGCGATCGGGATTCCTGATTTCGCTGCCTGTGCACTGCTGATTTACTGCTACTTCGATTGGTACCGACCAATCTTTGCTGGCCCCACGAAGCAGACTGCCTCTGTGAACGCTCCAACATCAACGCCTTCCGCGGCGGACCATGCGTTTTGACTCCGAGCAACGATTGCCAAACGTCCCGCCGCTGCTGGATGGCCAGCGGAAGATCGCTTTGAAAGGAATCTCGAAGAAGGAGTTGGATGCAGCGCAAAACGTTCTGCAACACATGCAGAGAAACTTCAAGAACCATCTTTCAAAGGATTAATCTCATGAACAAAAACCACTTCCGAATCCGCTTCGGCACTAGCTTACGAACAGCCGTTCTACTCGGCGTCCTCGCGTTGACTGCTGGCCTTGCCAACGGACAAACAAAGGTCCAACCCGAAACCGCGCTGAGGATGCTGAACGCTCAGCAACAACAGTTCGAGAAGGGTGTCGTTCAAGTCGCGGACAACGTTTACACCGCGGTTGGTTTTCACGGCGCAAACACGTCGATGATTGTCGGTACCGATGGGGTCATCATCGTCGACACTCTTTTCGGTCCGTCCAGTGCTTCCAAAGCGGCGGAAGCTTTTCGGCGATACAGTGACAAACCGGTCAAGGCGATCATCTATACCCACAGTCACGGCGATCACACCGGTGGAGCCAGTGCCTTCGTTGGCGATGAGAAACCGGATGTCTTCGCAACGGAGACCTTTGGTTCAGCCGAAGGTGTCAACAAAGCAGTTGAACCCGTGAAAGCGAAACGAAACATACGCCAGTTTGGTCGCAATCTCTCTCCGTCCGAGAGTACCAATCGCGGTGTCGCTCCGGCCAACACCGAAGACGGCG
>NZ_DDGH01000083.1:58221-89308 GCF_002337565.1 Rhodopirellula sp. UBA1907
GGCCAACACCGAAGACGGCGACCGTGGCAAAGGATTCCTTCCGCCGACTGTCACCGTCCCCAGCGACGGACTCAAAACGACAATCGCGGGCGTCGAAATCGAATTTCATAACGGACCAGGCGAAACCGGCGATGCCATGTTCATCTGGCTGCCAAAGGAGAAGGTGCTGCTTGCGGGTGACAACTTCTACAGTTCCTTCCCCAACCTGTATGCGATTCGCGGAACGGCCTATCGCGACGTGCTGAGTTGGTCCGAGAGCGTTGCCAAGATGGCGACGTTCAAACCAGACGTCCTGATCCCCGGCCACACCATGCCGATTCAAGGTCAGGATGCCGCCACCACCGCACTGAACGATTACAGCGAAGCGATCCGCAGTGTCTACGACCAAACCGTCCGCGGCATCAACGCCGGCAAAGGTCCTGATCAACTGGCACACGAAGTCAAGCTTCCTGAACACCTAAAAGACAAGCCGTACCTGATTCAGTTTTATGGTTCGGTGCCGCACGCGGTACGAGCGATCTATGCCGGGCTGTTGGGCTGGTACGACGGCAACCCAACGACGTTGAATCCGCTGCAGCCGAAACTCAAGGCGAAGAAAATGGCTGAACTGGCGGGCGGCGCACAGGAGCTGACCGAGCAGATGGAATCAGCCCTGGCAAAAGAAGAATTCCAATGGGCGTTGGAACTTTCCGACCATGTGAAATGGCTAGACGATGCCGACGTCAAGCTCGCACGCAAGGTCAAGATCGCAGCACTCCGGGCTCTCGCTGCGAGGGAATACAATGCGCCAAATCGCAACTACTACCTCAGCTACGCCAACGAACTCGAGTCAGGTCAGTTGAGCGAAGTCTGGTTCTAGGATTACCGAGACAGGCCAAGGTTCATCTCGGTGGGGGACCACCGAGCGACAGGTTGCGAACAACCGCTTGCCTAGGACAGGCCGGCGATCGTTTTTTCGATTCGTGCGGTCACCTTGTCTTTCCCCAAAACCGCAAGCGTGTCGAACATGCCGAAGCCGCTGGCCGCTCCAGTCGTCGCCACTCGCAACGCGTGAATGATTTGGCCGATCTTGATGCCCTCTGATTCGCAGAACGACTTCACAGTGGTCTCCACGTTGGCGGCGTCAAACTCGGTCGCTGCTTTCAAAGTCTCATTCAGCTTCGCAAGCAACTCCTTCGCGCCATCGGCTTTGACCAAACGTTTCTCGTAGGCTTTTTCGTCAACGGCATAATCGTCCACGAAGCAGTAGTCGAAGTCGATGATGTCGCCGGCCATCTTCAAACGATCACCAGCCGCAGCAACCACGGCCGACAACGCTTCATCGGAATCCCCTTCGGCAACGAAGCCAGCGGTAACCGCAAACGGACGCACCAATTCGGTTCGCTTCTCATCCGAAAGTGCCGCGAACGCGTCGCCTTGAAACGATTGCAGTTTGGCCGGGTCGAATGAGGCGGGAGCTTTGTTGACGCGATCCAGAGTGAACTTCTCGATCATTTCCGCGATCGTGAACTTCTCGGTTTCGCCATCGAGCGACCACCCGAGCAACAACAGGTAGTTCAACAACGCATCGGGCAGGAACCCGATCTCGCGGTAGAAATCGACCAACACGGGATTGAACGTGTCCGCGTCGACTTGCATGTTGCAACGCTCGGCGATCTTTTCACCGTGAGCCAACAACACGGCGAAGTCACGGTTCTTTTTGTACTTGTCGAGTTTGCGTTTGCTCAACTTGGCCGATCCACCGGGCTCGGCCACGTAGGGCAGGTGAGCATAAATCGGCAGGTCATACCCGAGCGACTGAGCGATGAAGACTTGGCGAGCCGTGTTGGGCAAGTGTTCCGCGGCGCGAACGACGTGCGTGATCTTCAGTTCGTGATCATCGACGACGCTGGCCAGGTGATACAGCGGACTGCCATCGGCACGCGCGATCACGTGGTCTTGTTCGGACGCCCATTCGACAACGACTTCGCCGCGAATCAAATCTTGGATCACGCATTGGCCTTCGCGTGGCATCTTCAGACGCACGACGCCTTGCCGACCTTCGGCTTCGAATTTGGCTGCGGTCGCTTCGTCTTCCGCCATCCAGCGTCGATCGTAGACAAACGCCTCGCCAGCTTTCTGGGCTTCTTCGCGAAGCGTTTGCAGTTCTTCCGGTTTGGCGAAATCGCGGTAAGCGTGCCCGTCGGCGAGCAGCTTCTCAGCAGCGGCTCGGTACAAATCGCCTCGTTGCGATTGAAAGTAGGGACCATGCGGGCCGCCGACATCGGGGCCTTCGTCCCAGTCCATCCCGAGCCAACGAAAACCATCCAGGATCGGTTTCAATGCCGCATCGACGTTTCGTCCGGCGTCCGTGTCATCGATCCGAAGAATGAATTGTCCGCCAGCCTGTTTCGCGAGCAGCCAATTGAAAAGTGCGGTGCGGACGCCACCGATGTGCAAGTATCCGGTCGGGCTGGGGGCAAATCGCGTGCGAATCATGGTCGGAAAACAGTGGGGATAAAAAGGTGTGTGGGACGACCGGAGCTGCTCGAGCTTGGATTGGACTGAGTCGACCGGCGTGCAACGCCAATGCTAGCAGGCCGTCGAAACTTTCCTAACCCGCCAACCGCAACTCGTCCCGACTTGCAAAAACCACAACGGGCTTCCGAGTTCACCCCGTACGATGGGCTTCCAAGCCCGTCGGTGCTCGGCTCAAGTTCTCGACGGGCTAGGAAGCCCATCGTACGGCGAGATTCTCGACTGGCTAAAAGCCCGTCGTACTTGTCTGAAAACGACGAAAAGCCCGACGGGCCTGCAAGCAGACCGGTCGAGCTAGTCGTGGGGGTGGGTCGTGGATCCAACGCGCGTGTGTCGGACGACAACCACCCAAGCCTCCGCCCCTACGAAGGTGATGAGAACCGTTCCGAGTCTGCCAGCGATCAGCCGGTCAGTGACTCAGATCTGGTTCGTGTTCAGTGTTTCAGCGAGGAATGGGTTTCCGTCGCACGGGTTGCGGTGCGTACTCGGCGGGTTCCGCAGCCGATGTCGCTGCGGGTGCCGTGTAGGCGGCCGGTTGGACTCGGCGAGCCGTTCCCCACGACGCACCATCGTTGGACGATGCGGCGGGCGATCGAAGTGGCTGAGCCGATTCAATCGAAGGAGCCGGAGTTGGGACGGTCACGGGAGGTGACAGTCGATCGATGGGCTGAGGAGCCTGCAACATTTCGTGAGTGCTGTCGCCGTACTCGCTCAGTGGTTGGTCTTCGATCCGGATTGGATCGCGAACGATTCCCATGTCCATTGGCAACGCTTCGCCGTTGGCATCGCCGAAGATGACCTGGCCATCCGCCGCGTTCATCTCGAACTCACCCGGCGGCAAGATTTGCCCGTGGGTGTTGGCACCACTGCCGATGATCTGCGAAGCGGAGTCCGCATCACGAACCGGCCCTTGGCGAACCACGCCTGGACGAGTCACACCGTACTGCAACTTCTTGCCAGCACTTCGTTCACGAGCACGTTCCAGTGCATCCCAGTAGGCTTTCTTATTCCAAGGTCCTTCTCGCAACACGATACCACTGTTGGCCAGCAAGGTGCCCTTCAAGTAGTCGACGTAGCTCAACGATTTGCTGTATTCAGCCAAGGCTCGGTAGTAGCTGATTTCTGCTTGAGCCTTTCGTTGTTGACTCTGCAGGACCACGTTGATGTCCGACACACCCGATTCATATTGGGCCAATCGAATTTCGACTTCGGTCTCGAAAGCTTGCCATTGCTGCGCGTTAGTTTGCGTCAGTTGGTAGTGCGACTGAGCCTTGCGGATCGCATCGGACAATTTGCTGACCAACAAACGTTCGTCTTCTTGCAACTTCGAACGTTCACGGACAATTCGAAGCTTTGCATTTTGGATTCGTGCCAATTCGCGGCGGGCTCCAAAAGCGGGAGGAGTCACTTCAAGACGAACTGCCCCCTCTTGGAAATCGCCACCGGTCAAACTGCCCAGTGCTGAACTTCCAGGTTCAGGAAATTCGCCGGTTCCACCATCGGGAGGACCAAGCGTGTCACCGACACCCACCCAGCGATAAAGTAACGACAGGTTCACCTCTGGAAGGATTTGGTTCTTTGCTGTGATCAGCTCCAACTCTTGTTGTTTGATGCGGGTCTTCGTTTGACGCAGTTCGGGCGACAGGTACAGCATTTGTGCAACCGACTCGTTCCAGTCAAATTCAACACGTGCGAGGGTTGGCTCGTCGATGGGACGAATCAAGCGACCATCGGTTGCCGCCAATCCCATCAACTCACGCAGACGGTTTTCCGAGCCATAGACACCGAACCGGTCAGGGCCGGGCAGGTTCGATCCGGCGAGTGCAGTCTCGAGCTGAGCCTTGAACTGGAAGTATTGACCTTTTGCTTGCGACAACTCAAAGAGTGTGCCGTTGCCATTTTCCATCGCCAAGCGGGCAAACTGTGCCGTCGCCATAGCGCTGTTCCGAGCAACCACCGAAGTGGCCACGTTGCGGTAAGCAACGTACAGGTCCCAGTAGGCGTTCTCGACATCGCGGACCAAGTTGCGAACCTGGACTTCGTATTCGGCAATCGACACGTCTTCGTTGAGGCTGGCCAAGACAACCGGAACACGGTTGACCAAGGTGCCTCGGTTCCGCATCAATGGCTGCTGCACTTGAGCTTCCATCGAAACGGTGTAGTCACTCATGTTCACCCGCGATGCGGAGTTGGCTGCCAGCGGTGCAGTCGGAAGGTTGTTGTGTCCGTACACCAGTTGATGACGAAGTGTGGCAACGCCACCGGTAGCGAACCGTTTGCTGATCGCGGCTTGGGCCGTCACGTCATCTGATTGAAACAGCGAGGTTGAAACAGCACTGTTGCCCGAGTTTCGTGGACGGTCGGTGTTGCTGTAACTGATGAACCCGCTGGCTTGAGCATCGAACTCAGCCAAAGCATCTTCGACGCCACCAACTTGGTTGGCTCGCAGAACACCACGAGGCAGTGTGCGGTTGCCATTGCTGTCAACGGTCAACGGGACCGACTGAGTGGTTGATTGCTGGATGGCGACGTCGTAGACGCTACCAAACTGATCGGAAGAACCACTGATGAACTGGTCAGCCACGTTTTGACGCGTTTCTGCGATGCCGCTGGTGGTGACGAAGAACTTCGCATTTTGCAATGCGATGTTGGTCGCTTCTTCCAGCGTCAAATCCCAGAACTGGTAGTCGTGATTACCGATCGCCAGCGGAGGCAACGCCTCCGTCGTTTCGGGCAGACTCTCCACGTCCACATCCGGATATTCAATCTGGGTGGCTGAGTTGAGATAGTAGTTCAGGTCCGGAGACTCGTTCAAGAAGAACGGCTGAGTTGGAGCGCACCCACAGGCGATCAGGAGGGTGATTCCCAATTGCAGTTGTGCAGTCAAACGGATCAATGAGCGATTCATGCCCTGGACTTCCCTGGCGCGGTGCCGCCGCAGAACATACCCCACGAGTGCCGCGAGTGCGGCATGGTATGTCCCCGGTCGGGCCGAGTGTGGAAAGCCCCCCTACAAAAGTCTCGCCCATCATCGTTCCACCGAATGGAACGAGACCTTCATCCGAAAGTAGGTATCGGGTTCCGATCGGGTAAACTTTGACGGCAATCCGAAAAATCGTGAAGTTTTTCGCCAGCCGTCCTTGAGGCTCACTTTCGAGCCAAATACGCAAGGATTCTGGCGGCTCGCTCCATGAAGATTTGATGGGCAACGAATGTTTCGTTCTGAAGCGTCCAGTACAAAGGACGCTCGTCATGAAACACTTCCGTGAAACTTGCCTGCGCGCAGAACATTTGTCCACAGACATCCCGTCGATCAGCGTTCCTCCCCAAGCCAACTGACTCGACGCAACAACGTCCGCCGCGATCGCTTAACGTTCCTAATGATGATGAGCCTTCACGCGAACCGCTGCAGACAACCGTTCAACTTCGTGACTTGCACTCGACCTCCCGCCAACTCTCTCGCCTGAATTCCACCATGAAACTGACCAAGCGTTTGCACCGTCGCCTCCTGCCTTTTTCCCTCGTCGCACTTTGCCTCACCATTCCGTGTTTCACACCACTGTGTCACGCCGATGAACCGGCACCCCAATGGTGGAAGGGAAATATCCACACACACTCGCTCTGGAGCGATGGCGATCAATTCCCTGAGATGATTGCGGACTGGTACCAATCCGAGGGCTACAACTTTCTGGCCCTGACCGATCACAACGTGCTCAGCGAGGGATCGCGATGGATGGACTACTCGAAAATCCTGCAGCGCAGCGACGATGGAATTCTGGACCGCTACCGAGCCCGATTCGGCAACGCCTGGGTGGAAACTCGGGGCACCGAAGGCGAAGCCGACTACCAAGTGCGACTCAAACCGCTTGATGAATTTCGATACCTGGTCGAACAGCACGACCAATTCATCCTGATTCCCGCGGAAGAAATCAGCGATCGCGGGGAAGGTAAACCGGTTCACATCAACGCAACGAACCTGGCCGAAGCCCTCGAACCCGCCGGAGGCGACACGGTTCGCCAAGTGATCGAGAACAACCTCCGAGCGATCCTGGAACACGAAAAAGCACACGGCCGAGAAGTTCTGCCGCACGTGAACCACCCGAACTTCCATTACGCCGTCACTGCCGAGGACCTCGCCTCGGTTGTGTCGGAACGGTTCTTCGAAGTCTACAACGGGCACCCAGGAGTCAACCATCTTGGCGATGACGAACACCCCAGCATCGAACGCATGTGGGACATCATCAACGCTCTGCGTCAGACTTCACTGAACGTCCCGCCGATGATGGGTATCGCGACCGATGACAGCCACGAATACCACGGCAAACCCGGATCGCGTCCCGGCCGCGGGTGGGTGATGGTCCGCAGCCAATACCTGACGCCCGAGCACTTGATCCGAGCGATGAAACGCGGCGATTTCTATGCGTCCAGCGGAGTCAGCTTGGACGACGTGAAATACGACGCCGAATCGAAAACCTTGTCGCTGCAAATTCAATCCGAACCCGACACGACATACCAAACCAAGTTCATCGCGACGCTGGCAAATGCGGACGGCTTGATCGACGAACACCGGATCGGAGTGACCGTCGCCACATCCGACAGCCTTCAGCCTCAGTACACGCTGACGGGGAAGGAACTGTACGTTCGGGCAGTCGTGACCAGCAGCCAACCTGCCCGAGACCCATCGTTCAAGGACCAAAAACAGCAGGCCTGGACCCAGCCTGTTGGCTGGGAATCGCCCTGATTCGCTGCTTTTCGGCTGTTTGAACCCGCGAGATCTCGGGACCGTGCGTGAACTCTATGTTGATTGGCCGATTTGGGCAGGTTATCGTAGAAAGCATGAGCAAGAACAAAAACCTAAATATCTCCCGGGGTCCCGAAGGCTGGACCGTTCGAATCGTTCGCGAAGGCGAGCAGCACTCCAAGTACTTTCGGTTCTCCGATGGCGGGATCCGAAAGTCGCTGGCCAAGGCCCAGAAATGGCGTGACGCCAAAATCAAAGAGCTCGGCGAGCGACAATGGCGCAAAGGGCCTCGCAAGAAACCCACCAACAACACGTCTGGCATCACAGGCGTCAGCAGAAACTTCTACGGCCGCTGGGTCGCGACTTGGCAGGAAGACGGGGTCCAGCGTTTCTTGACGTTCAAGACCAAAAAAGAAGCCGTCGCACACCGAAAAGCGATGATCGAAGGAATGGGCTAGCCGTACGACGGACTTCCGAGTCCGTCGGTGCCAAGGACGATTGATTTTAAGGGATTTCGTAGGGCCATCGCTCCGCGCCCCAACCCAAGCGTTCCGGCAATCCTTTGCGCGTCCGCTACACGATGCCTGCGACATGGACTTCGCCGTCGAATTGATCACTCGCCGGTCAGCTTTCCCATGCTGATTCGTTCTTCGACTTGGAATCCGAGTGATCGATAAAACGCGACGACCTCGCTGTTGTCGGCGATCACTTGCAAGTTCACCTTCGGGCAACCACGACGGGACAGCTCCGATTCAGCATGCCGGACCAATCGAGTCCCCACGCCACGTCGCCGGAAGGCAGGCGACACCGCGACGGAATACAGCCATCCACGATGCCCGTCGTATCCGGCCATCACCGTGCCCGCCACGTTCGCATCGTCCGTCGCCACAAAGAACAATCCATCGTCCGCCGCCATCTTGCGATCGATCGAGGTGCCAGGATCATTGTGCCCAGTGGAACGAGGAAACACCGCCAACCAAAGATCCACAACCGCATCACGATCATCGGCGACGTAATTGCGTATCAGCATGTATCCTCGCCCTAAAGACGTTCCATCGACGCCCAAACAACAACTGCTTCGCGATCAATGTCGCGAAGCCCCGCGACTCAACGGGCTGTTAATTTAGCCGTATACCGAATAACAACAATTAGCCATTCGGCGTTAGCCCCGGTGGGCGTTTGACTAGCCGCCGCTAACGCGGTACGGCTCATCAAATCAACAGCCCGTCAAGGCAGCAGAAAAACCTGGAGCTTGCGGCATCCGTGGGCGCCCAGAACCAACGACTGCTCGATGTCGGCCGTTTTACTGGGGCCAGAAACAAAGACGCCAAAACCTGGGCTGGGAGCACCGATTCGGGCATACGCTTCGTGCATGTTGTTCAGCAGATCGGATCGGGAGATCACAATCGCCAAGTACTGGGCGATGAAGATCATCACTCGGTGAGGCAACGTTTTGCCATCGATCCAAATCGCTCCATTTTCCGCGACACCAAACTCGCCGCGAACGATCGTCCAGTCCAATGTCGACAATGCATGCGGGTCATCGATGGTCGCCAGATCCACGGTGGCCGTCACCGCCTCGGGAACGGTCGAGGCAATCCGACGTGCGGACTGGAAAACCTCGATCGCCTGCAACTTCTCGTGAATTTCGCTGGGCGTATCGACCAAGTGAGCTTCGCCACCCACCGATGCCAACGTTTCTTGAAACTGCTGCAGTCGGTCATCAAACTGCACAACGCGAGCGGGATCAATGGTGGGTAGTTCGGGCGCGTCCACAACGCAGCCTTTCAACCGATCTAAAATGACTTGCCGACTGTTGGATTGTGTTTCGCTCATGATTGCTCCTCCCGCGAAACTGTTTGCGAGCCTGATGGCCGGTTCTTGGCGTACCACTCGTGGAACGATTTCTTTGGCGGTTCGGGGAGGTCTCGGTCTTTCGCCCAAGTGTTAAAACGGTTGTGAGTCAGCGATTTCGGCAACACCTTCAATGCGACTCGGCCCAAGTAGCCCGCCGCCGCGAACAACGGTGGATTGCGGAACAAGAACGAAGCAGCCTTCATCGCCATTCGCTTGTTCCAAGCAACCAGACGCTTGCCCACCAAAACTTTTCGCCAAGCCAACAACTGATGATGCAAAGGAATCTTGACCGGGCAAACATCGGTGCACGAACCACACAGACTGCATGCGAACGGCAAACTCTTGTGAGCCTTGGCGTTTTTTGCCGGCCCCAAAACGCTGCCGATCGGCCCCGGCACCGTGGCTCGATAGCTGTGCCCGCCACTGCGTCGATACACCGGGCAAGTGTTCATGCAAGCACCGCAGCGAATGCAGTGCAACGAATCGCGAAACGTCTTGCTGTCGCGAATTTTGGATCGACCGTTGTCGACCAAGACAATGTGCAGTTCGCTGTTCTCGTCACGCGGCCCGTGGAAGTGGGACGTGTAGCTGGTGATTGGTTGGCCGGTCGCACTGCGAGCGAGCAACCGGGTGAAGACCGAAAGATCCTGGAACCGCGGCACCAACTTTTCGATGCCCATGCAAGCGATGTGAATTCGCGGCAAGGAAACACCCAAGTCGGCGTTGCCTTCGTTGGTGCAAACGACCAAACCGCCAGTGTCAGCGATCGCGAAATTGACGCCGGTGATTCCGACTTCACCGCTCAAGAACTTGCCACGCAGGTGGCCGCGAGCGGCTTCCGTCAGAACTTGCGGGTCAGACTCGCCGGCGCGGGTTCCGAGGTGTTCGTGAAAGGTATCGCCGACCTCTTCTTTCTTGATGTGAATCGCCGGCAGCACAATGTGACTGGGGGTTTCGCCACGCAATTGAACGATGCGTTCGCCCAAGTCGGTGTCGACAACTTCGATGCCGTTTTCGATCAAGTATTCGTTCAGACCGCACTCTTCGGTCAACATTGATTTGCTTTTGACGATACGAAGCGTGTCGTTGCGGCGTAGCAAATCCAAGACGATGCGATTGTGTTCTTCGGCATCGGCAGCCCAGTGAACAACCGCACCCAAACGAGTCGCGTTGGCCTCAAACTGTTGCAAGTATTCCGGCAGTTTCGCGATCGTGTGCGTCTTGATCGCTGACGCCTGTTCGCGAAGGTATTCCCATTCGGGAATTGATTGCGCCTGCTTGTCACGTTTGCTTCGAACGAACCACAACGAATCATCATGCCAATGCGATCGAGGCTCATTGGTCACGAACTCGCGGGCGGCGTTCGGGTGATCGACGATGGGAAGAGTGGATGTCAAGGAAGTCACTTCGCTTAGGAATTCATTCAATCAAATAAGAGCACCAGATCGGTCAGTCGGTCAACGACTCGCGATCGCTGGTGCGGATCGATCCGATCCGGACGAATCGGACTTCATCGCTTCGGCCAGCACTTCAGCAATGTGTTTGACCGACATCGGCATGTTGCGTCGGCGAATCAATCCGCCCATGTGCATCAGACAACTCATGTCGCCGGCGATCATCACTTCGCTGCCGGAGGAAATGTGGTCGGTCACGCGGTCAATCCCCATCGCCACACTGGTCTCCCGTTCAGCAACCGCAAATGTGCCGCCAAAACCACAGCATTCATCGACACGGGTGATTGGTTTGATTTCGATTCCATCCAACGATTCCAATAACATCCGCATCTTGTCTTCTCGCGGCGTCATGTTTTCGCTGCACTTCCCGAGGCGCAGTTCTCGCAAACCGTGGCAACTGGAGTGGATGCTCACGGGGCGGTTGAAAGTCCCTGGAATGGAACGAACCCCCAAGCGATCGACAACGAATTCGCACAACTCATACGTGTTTTCACGCAAATGCTGGAATTCGGTGTCATTGGGCCCAAAGTAGTCGGCATAATGATTCCGAATCATCGACGTACAACTGCCCGAGGGGCACACGACGGCGTCGTAGCCCGCGAATCGCTTCACCCATTGTTTGGCGACGGGTGCCGTGTCGGCATCACACCCCGTGTTGGCCATCGGCTGTCCACAACAGGTTTGCCCCGCCGGATACTCGACTTCGACCCCTAAACGTTCCAACAGTGTCAACGTCGCGATCGCGACATCCGGAAAGAACTGGTCGATGTAGCAGGGGATGAACAGAGCAACAGTCATGCGAAGCTGAGAAGTGGGGCAGATGAGGGGGAAAATCGCGCATGGAGGCAAACAGATCGCGCTAACGCAAAGAGTATAGACTAACGGTCCAGTGCCGTAGAGAACGCCCTCCGCAGAATTGGTTCCGGTTGATTTGTCGCTGCTCAAGAGTCAGGATGAAGTCCCGCCCCATTCGCCTCCTTCGGATGAAACATGATCTCCGCCGCCAAACCCACCACGTGCACGCTGGTTGTTTCCAAGGGACAATCTCGCAATCCGGCCAAACGAGGCCTGGAATCGGCGATCGCACAGGCCGCGGGTCAGCTCGACGGCGTCGAAGTCATCATGGTCCCTCACTTGTACGATTTGCCCAAGGGTGGCGAATCCCTGGAATTGCTCCAGAAAATTGAGGGCGACCTGATCGTCTGCAGCTGGATCTTTTCGCGAGCCGCCCATTGGGTCCTCGACCGCAACGGAATCGGCGGCGTCACCGGGGAAGTCGAATTAGGTGCCGACGAACCGGACGAGGAAGAATCCCCTTCCGCGACCGCTGAATCCGCGACGGACGAACAGGAACCGGTCGATCGGGTGACGGATTTGTACCCGCGTCCCGACCGGACGATCCACTGCCTAGACCTGAAGGTATCGGAGTCCGCGGACGACTTCATTGGCGAAATCAAACGCATTTTGAACATCGCCGACGAGGCCGATCGATCGCTGCCCATCGTCGGCGGAAAGATCGTCGAGGTCGACGAAACAACCAGCCGACGCTGGTACCCGGTCATCGACTTCAGTCGCTGCACGAACTGCATGGAATGCATCGACTTCTGCTTGTTCGGCGTCTACGGCGTCGATGGAGTCGAAAACATTCTGGTCGAGCAGCCGGACAACTGTCGCAAAGGTTGCCCGGCGTGCAGCCGAGTGTGCCCCGAGAATGCCATCATCTTTCCGCAACACAAAGCACCCGCGATCGCCGGCGCCGTGACCGAAGGCGACGAGGGATTCAAAATCGATTTGTCCCAGCTCTTCGGTGCTCCCACCGACAAGGGCGACCCAATCGCAACCGCCGCCCGAGAACGCGACGAACAGTTGCTGCTGACCGGTCGTGAAGCGGTTGGAATCGACGACAACCTGAAAAAACGACAGGCTGCGTTAAACGAGAAACCCAAAGACAACCTGGATCGCCTGATCGATTCGCTGGACGAATTGGATCTGTAGAGTATTCGCGACCAGAGGTTTTCGGGCTGGACGACATCCATACCGACGGCCTTGGGAGGCCATCGTACTTGGGTTGTTGGTTCTTCTCGGCGGGGACCGCCGAGCTACAGGTTGGGGAAATCGGAGCTACGCTTGTGGCTCGGTCATTTTCCAAGGATCCAACGCTTCGGTGAGGACATCGTCGGCCAAGATTCCTTTTTCTTTGCACAGCTCGCGAATCGTTTGACCGGACTTGAACGCTTCCTTGGCCAACGCCGCGGCTTGTTCATAGCCGATCAACGGGTTCAGGCTGGTGCACATCGACAGGCTCTGCTCCACCGAGGCTTCGCAAGCTTCTTCGTTGGGCTCCATGCCATCCAAGCAGAAATCGATGAACGCGGTCACGCCACCGGCCAGCAGCTCGATGGATTCCAAGATGGTGTGAGCCATCACGGGCATCATGATGTTGAGTTGGAAGTTCCCGCCGCAGCCGCCGCTGACCGTCATGCAAGTGTCGTTGCCGATCACGCGGGCGGCGACTTGCATCAACGACTCGCACATCACTGGGTTGACTTTGCCGGGCATGATCGAGCTTCCCGGCTGGCGAGTCGGCAATTTGACTTCATAGAAACCACAACGAGGCCCGCTTCCCAGCCAGCGAATATTGTTCGCCAGACCGAGCAACGTTTGAGCGACGCATTTCAGTCCACCGTGCGAATCGACCAAACCATCGCGATTGGCGTTGCCTTCGAAGTGATTGACCGCTTCGATGAACGCGATGCCGGTTTGCTCCGACAAACTGGCCGCGACGCGAGCACCAAATTCTGGGTGCGTGTTGATGCCGCTGCCAACCGCCGTGCCACCGACTGGCAGTTCCAGCACCGCGTCTCGGGCGGCCTCGGCTCGGGCGATCGACAATTCGATTTGACGAGCAAATCCGCCGAACTCTTGCCCCAAACGCAATGGCGTCGCGTCCATCAGGTGAGTTCGTCCGATCTTGATGATCTTGTCCCAGGCCTGAGCTTTTTCCGTCAGCGATTCGTGCATGCGTCGGAGCGCCGGCAGCAACCGATTCTCGATTTCGTAAGCCGCCGCAACGTGTATCGCGGTGGGGAATGTGTCGTTGGTCGATTGCCCCATGTTGATGTGATCGTTGGGGTGGATCGATTTTTCCTCGGCCATCCGGTCACCGCCATCGATTTCGATCGCGCGGTTGGACAGCACTTCGTTGATATTCATGTTGCTGCTGGTGCCGCTGCCAGTTTGGAACACGTCCACGGGGAACTGATCCGCCAACTGTCCCTCGGCCACTTCTTTGGCGGCAGACAACATCGATTCGACTTGACCATCGCTGAGCGGGTTCTTGCCCGATCCCGTCAGCTTTCCGAGATCGCGGTTGGCAATCCCGCAAGCCAATTTGACGCGTCCCATCGCGGCGATCATCGATGGCGGAAGCTGCCAGCCGCTGACAGGAAAGTTCTCGACCGCACGTTGAGTCTGGGCACCGTAGTAAGCGTTTTGCGGCACGCGGACTTCGCCCATCGAGTCGCGTTCGGTTCGAAAATCGGTCATAGCGATAGCTGGATCAACAAGGAGAGAAAACGGGTCGTCAAAAGCAAAAACCGTGATGCCGATCATCGTAGCAATCCACTGAAACGGCGCGAACGACGCCCGAAACCCAAACTCTGCGATGGTTTCTGTTACTATCTGGCGTTCGGTCGAATCGTAGGAAACGAATCGCAAGACACGGCGGCCGAAAGTTGGGCGGACAGACCGCACTGCCCCCCCAAAACTCTGGTCTTCACAATCGACATTGGAAACGAATCGGATGATGCCTTGGGATAACGGGTCGGCGATGAAACGCTTGGCCGCTTGTTTGGGTTTGTTCTCGCTCGTGATTTTCTCGGGCGACCTTGATGCTGCCGAGGCCGCCGCCGAGGTTGGCTCACAAGCCACTGAATCCATTTCCATGACTCCCATTTGGATGGTTTTGGCAGGCATCGTCAGTGTTTTGGCCATGATCATTGGGCTGAAACTCAACGCCTTCCTGGCTTTGATCATCTCAGCCCTTTTCGTCAGTCTGTTGGTTGGATTCCAATCCGGAGCCGATGCGGGATCACGGATGGAAGCCGTCGTCTCGGCCTTTGGAGGTTCAGCGGGTGGCGTCGGCATTGTCATCGCCATGGCGGCGATCATCGGCAAGTGCATGCTAGACAGCGGTTCAGCCGACCGGATCGTTCGCACCGCGGTCGGTGTCACTGGTGAAAAGAAAGCCTCGCTGGGTCTGATGGTCAGCGGTTTCATTCTCGCCGTGCCGGTCTTTTTCGATACCGTTTTCTATCTGCTGGTGCCGCTGGCTCGCAGCCTTCACAAACGAACGCAGTCCAACTACCTGCGCTACCTGATGGCCATCGCCACCGGGGGAGCCATCACGCACACCTTGGTTCCACCAACTCCCGGCCCGCTATTGGTGTCCGCGATTTTGGGTGTGGACATCGGAATGATGATGGCCGTCGGTGCAGCCGTCGCCATCCCATCGGCGATACTCGGCCTCGTGTTTTCGATCATCGTCGACAAAAAAATGCCGGTCCCGATGCGACCGCTGGGTGCCAACGAAGACAAACACGAACCATTGGCCGAAGAACAATTGCCGTCGCTTTGGGCTTCGATGCTGCCAGTCATTCTGCCAGTCGCATTGATTGGTGCAGGCACCTTGGCCACGACGCTGGCCGACAAAGAAGATCGTGCCGCGATCACCGCAGCTGACATCGAGAGCTTCGAACTGCTCAGCGAAAAATTCACCGACGCCAGCGCCATGTCGCCCGCTGGTCGGTTGGTCGGCAGCACCAAGCTAACCGACGAGCAACGCGAAACGCTGAAGACACCACCGACCACACCTGAACAAGAAGCCTTGTTCGTCGCCGCGATGAACGACGCTTTGCTTGATCCCGATTTCTATGATGCCGACGCCTTTGACGATGTCGATATCCCCGAAGTCAGTAGCAAATTGATGGCTGCCAACCAACTTCGAATGAAACCGGTTGATCGCCGTCGAATGAACCGTGCTCTTTTGGATGCGGCCTACCCAGAGTTGCTCGCCGCCCATCGCTGGGACAGTTCGATGCGAAAGACCGCCAATTCACTGGGTCTATGGAGCAACCCAAACTTCGCACTGCTGTTGGCAGCATTGTCGGCAATTCTGACCTTCAAAATCGTCCGTCAATTGTCATGGCGAGAAGTCGGCGTTGATGTCGAGGAATCGCTGATGAGTGGCGGCGTCATTATCTTGATCACCGCCGCCGGGGGCGCCTTTGGTGCGATGCTCAGCGCGACCAACATCGCGGACACAATCCAACAATTCTTTGAAGGCCGCGAAGCTGCCGGATTGGCGATCCTGTTGCTCGCATGGTCGATCTCGGCCGTCTTGAAAGTCGCCCAAGGCAGCAGCACCGTTGCCATGATCATCGGCGCCGGAATGATGGCCGCGATCCTGGGCGGACAACAACCTCCGTTTCACTTGGTCTACGTTGCGACGGCCGTCGGCAGTGGATCGCTGATGGGAAGCTGGATGAACGACAGTGGATTCTGGGTGTTCACCAAAATGGGCGGACTGACCGAAAGCGAATCGCTTCGAAGCTGGACACCGCTGTTGGCAACACTGTCGATCGGAGGCTTGGTCACAACGATCATCCTCAGCCAAATCATCCCGATGGCAAGCTGAAGGTAGGGTGGCCCAACAAGGCCGCCGGACACGACGAAAGACCGTACGATGGCCTTCCGAGGCCGTCGAAACGGATCGGCCGGGAGTCTTCTGGAATGAGTCGATTGGCGTCAGCCTGGACTGCGAAACATGTTTTCCGGGGGTATGATGCTAGGCAGCAACCCTCGGCTACCATCTGACCTCCCTACCGGGACGAAGAAAGTCAGAGGCCGAGCAGAAAAGGAGTGAGGAATCACTTCGACGGACTTGGAAGTCCGTCGTACGGGCCGGCAACACGAGGGCTTACTTGGCCGTGTTGGTGAAACGAGCCTCGCGGACCACGGTGACTTTGATCTCACCGGGGTAGGTCAGTTCCTTTTCGAAGGTCGATGCGATGTCGCGACAGATCGCGGCGGCTCGTTCGTCGCTGACTTGTTGGCTGCCGACCATCACTCGCAATTCACGCCCGGCCGAGATCGCGTAGGCCTGTTGCACACCATCGAATCGCTGAGCGATCGATTCCAATTCTTCCATTCGCTTGACGTAGCGTTCCAGCGATTCGCGACGGGCCCCCGGCCGGGACGCACTGCAAGCATCCGCGGTTGCGACCAACATCGTGTAGGGAAACTCCGTCACGATTTCATCGTGATGGCCCTTGGCCGCGTGCACCACTTCATCGTTCTCTTTGCTGCGACGAAGCAAGTCGGCACCAATCTTCGGGTGCCCACCTTCGAGCTCGTGGTCCGCCGCCTTTCCGATGTCGTGAAGCAATCCACAACGACGTGCCAGATCGCCATCCAGTCCAATCATTTCGGCCATCATGCCGGCCAAGAACGCGACTTCGACACTGTGTCGCAAAACGTTTTGGCTGTACGAGGTTCGGAAATGCAATCGTCCGAGCATCTCGATCACACGATCGTGAAGCCCTGACACATTCACTTCGCCAGCCGCCTCTTGCCCCTTTTGCAAGATAAACGCTTGGATCTCTTTGCCGGCTTGTTCCACCGTCTCTTCAATTTTGGAAGGATGGATCCGACCGTCCGCGATCAGCTTCTCAAGCGACATGCGAGCGACCTCACGTCGGACCGGATCAAAGCCGCTGACCACGACCACACCGGGAGTGTCGTCAATGATTAGGTCCACACCGGTGGCTTTTTCAAAAGCGCGAATGTTTCGGCCTTCGCGACCGATGATGCGGCCTTTCATGTCATCCGTTGGCACCCCAACCGTGCTGGTCGTGGTGTCCGCCGTGTGCACCGACGCGTATCGCTGCATCGCGGTCAGCAACATTTCGCGAGCTTGAGCGTCGACACGGCGGCCCAACTCTCGTTGGTGCTTGAGCACCGTCGAACCGATCTCGTGCTCCAGATCTTGACGCAATGATTGCATCAACTTCTCGGCGGCTTCCTCCTGAGTCATTCCGCTGACCTTCTCGAGTGACCGCTGACTTTCCTGGACCAATCGATCCAGCTCGGCACGTTGCTCGGTCAGGTTCCGCATTTGCGCGGCCAGTCGCGTTTGGCTGCTTTCTAAACCGCGTTGAGCTTTGCGCAGCGACTCTTGTCCCGACGCGAGTTGGTCTTCACGAGCGTCGAGTTTGCGATCACGGATTTGTTCTGTTTCACGCATGGCCGCCACTTCACGATCCGCTTCGGCCTTGATAGCCAATGCTTTTTCGCGAGCGTCGACGATGATTTGATTGCCTCTTGTTTCAGCTTCGCGCCGAGCGGATTCGAGAACCGCTTCGGCTTCGGCATCAAGCCGTTCTCGGCGTTTGACAGCCTGACGCTGGATGAAGGCCAGAACAGCGGCAATACCGAGGAAAAAGAAGAATAGGCAATAGAGGATTGTGGAGGCGAGTTGCGGATTCATTAGATTCTCGAAGCCGCTTGTTCATCCCAGGCGTGCACCAGTGGTCGAGCGGGTGCAGGACGCCTTGCATCACACATAATCGCAGCGAAACTGGGTTGGCAAAAGGGACGCCAACCGTCGCTAAGCGAGTGAACAGCAGATAAATTATCAGCCACATGAGCAAAACGTCCAATGCGAAGCACGGGATTGAAAGCGGTGGTGTTAAGACGGAATCGCGAGTGTAACCGACCCAACTGACGCAGGAAACGGACACGAGCCCCCTTCGACGCTTCCAACCACCAAATGATCGGCGACGTGCTTCCAACCACCCCCAACGAATCGCCCAACTGGCACCGCCTGCGTCATGCGATTCGGTCGACGTGGCCAAACCGTCACGGCCGATCGTCGGACGTCGCGACGCTAGTCGGATGCAGCGGCGGTGCCGATAGCGTCGCATTGATTCGCCTGCTGGCGGAACTCTGGGCGGAGGAGTCCAACGCATTGGCCCCGGCAAACGAAGCCGCGGCAAAACCCGTCGCGCCGCTCGTCGTGGCACACTGCAATCACGGGCTCCGTGGTGAAGAATCAAATGCCGACGAAGCTTTTGTTCGTCAGCTCTGCGAACAATTGCAACTGCCTCTCGTCGTTCATCACGTTGCTCAGCCGAGCGAGTCTGCCACAACCGGTCCGCCGAGCGATGAACGAACGCTTCGGGGGATCCGCCGAGATTTCTTCGAACGAACCGCCAAGCAACACGGGTGCCGATACGTGGCCGTGGCTCATTCGGCCGACGATCAAACCGAGACGATGCTGCACCATTTCATTCGCGGAACCGGCCCGCTCGGATTGGCGGGAATCGCGGAAGTTTCAGAACTGGATACCGACATCGTTCTTCGCAGGCCTCTCCTGCAAGTTCGCCGCGGCACCCTGCGAGCCGGCCTTCGCGAAATTGGTCAAACGTGGCGGGAGGACGCCAGCAACCAGCACACCGTCTACACCCGCAACTGGATCCGCCACGACGTTCTGCCGTTGATCGAAAGCCGATACCCAAACGCGGTCGAGGCCATTCATCGTGCCGGGACGCTGCAACACGAGATGAACGAAATGGTTCGGCGACTGGCCGAGCGGTGGTTGGAAGCGTTCACAGATTTCAGTGACGACCGCTGGATCATCCATACTCAGCGACTGTCGCAATCAACCAATCCTGAAAAAGGAACGGCTGATACAGACACCACTTGCGACTGGATGTTCGAACGACCAGTCATCGTCGCGGCCAGCCAACTGGCCTGGGACCGCCTCGGTTGGTCTCGCGGTTCCATGACGATGCAGCACTGGCAACGTCTCTCCGGTTTGATCAACGATCGATCGAGTTGGCACACTTCGAGCGGAGCCACCCCGGCCGACAAAGCTGACGACGGGATCGACCATGGCGGCCACTTCCCCGGAGGCATCTGTGTCTCCATCGAGCCCGAGCAACTGGTACTGCGAAGCGAATAAAGCACGATTGAAATTCGGGCCAGATACTTTTTGCCGAAGCGGCCACGCGGTGTTCTGCACCAGAGGCAACTGCGAGTCGCTCCGCATTCTTTGCCAAATCGCCAGCCAACGGTCCATCGACACAACCGGATTGACCGGACCAGTCCCAACAAACCGCTCATCGCGTCATCGGTTTGACTTCTGCAGCACGCATTCGCACCCTGGAACGTCGCCTCGCGCCAAGCTGAGAGTTACGGTTCCCAAAGGAACCCGCATGAACCGTGCGCGGACCTCCGATTGATCGTTTGCAACCGCGACTGGCTGATACCTCATGATTCATGTCCAACACCTGACGAAGGCCTACGAAGATCTTCGCCGGGGACGTTTCTTGGCCGTTGACCACATTTCGTTTTGTGTCCAACCCGGAGAAATCTTTGGACTGCTTGGCCCAAACGGTGCTGGCAAGACAACCGTGTTGAGAATTTTGTCGACCGTGCTGCGTCCCAGTTCGGGCATCGCAACGATCGATGGCTACGACGTCTCGCACGAACCAGCCGAAGTTCGCCGCCGCATTGGATTCGTCAGCAACAACACGGCGATCTACGACCGAATGACCGCATGGGAAATGGTGGGTTACTTCGGTCGTCTTCATGGCATGCAACGAGACGAACTGAATGATCGCCTTGAAAAGCTATTCAGCCAGCTTCGCATGAATGAATTTCGCGACGTGCCGGGCAGCAAAATGTCCACTGGCATGCAGCAAAAAGTATCCATCGCGAGAGCCTTGGTGCATGACCCACCGGTGTTGATCTTTGACGAAGCAACTCTTGGTCTGGACGTGCTGGTCGCCCGCAACTTGCTCGAAGTGATTCGCGAATTGCGAGAAGCTGGAAAGTGCTTGATCTTCTCCACTCACATCATGAGCGAAGTTGAAAGGTTGTGCGATCGAATCGCGATCATGCACCGCGGCCGGATCTTGGACTCGGGCACCCTGGACGAACTGGTGGACCGCCACGAAGAACAAAACTTCGAAGAGCTGTTCTTCTCACTGCTCAGCGAACATGAAACCGCAGAATCCAACGAACAAAATTTAATGTCGGGCAACTACCAAACCACCACTGAAACGCTCGCCACCACGGAGGTTGTTCGATGAGCGAATCATCCAAACAAAAACGAGAACGAGCCGCACGCGTCAACCGACCACGACTCGAAACCATCGGACTGATCTACGCGCGTGAGATGCGAGATCAACTGCGGGACCGTCGAACACTGTTCACGATCATCGTCCTTCCAATCTTGCTGTATCCCATCGTTGGGATGCTGCTTCTTCAGATCGCTCAGTTCACTCAACAACATCCGATCTCGGTATGTGTGATCGGGATGGAACATGTTCAGTCGGCGGCGACTGGAGACATCCCTCCGCTGCTCGTTGAGAAGGAGGCTGAAGAGGAATCAGATGCACCAGTAAAGGCATTGCCGCAGTATCGATTCGCCGATGCGGTTTCCGAGGATGTTCGCAATGTAAACGTAACGACCTATCGCACCAGCGAACTCGAACGCACCGGCGACCTCAGCAAACGAAGTGAAACCTGGGTTCGCGACGGCATCTATGACTGTGTGATCTGCTTTGAGACGCCACTGTCGGGCGCCAATCCAGTGCATCCAAATGAACAAGGCACGATCGGACTTTTCTATAACGTTGCGTCCGATCAATCCTTGGTTGCCCGAGAACGCATGGCATCGATTTTGAATCGCTGGCGAGGAACCTGGGTTCGCAATCGATTGTCATCCGCTGGGATGGAGCTTTCGGTATTGGACCCATTTCAAGTGCGTGACGTCGACATCGCACCGGAACGAACTCGCGAAGCCGCTTTCTGGAGCAAACTGCTTCCGTTCATCATGCTGATTTGGGCGATGACCGGCGCGTTTTATCCGGCGATCGACTTGGTCGCGGGCGAAAAAGAACGCGGCACTTTGGAAACACTGCTCTGCAGTCCCACCCTGCGAAGCGAAATCGTTTGGGGAAAGCTGGGCGCTGTCATGTCGTTCAGCATGATGACCGCAATCTTGAATGCTTGCTCGATGCTGGTCACCAGCACGTTCGTCTTCAATCAAATCGCGATCGGCCCCGCCGGTGGATCGATGGGAACACCGCCGTTGATTCCGATGCTGTGGCTCTTCGTCGCTCTCATTCCTTTGTCGGCATTGTTCAGTGCGTTGGCTCTCGCGGTTGCCGCGATGGCTCGCAGCAGCAAAGAAGGGCAGTACTATCTGATGCCTTTGATGATGCTCACCCTGCCGCTCGTGCTGCTACCCATGCTGCCGGGAACCACGCTGAGTCTTGGCACCAGCTTGATCCCAGTCACCGGCATGTTCTTGTTGGTTCGAACATTGGTCGAAGGACACATGTTCGAAGCGTTGACCTACGTTCCAACAGTCGCGTTGGTCACCGGCATCTGTTTGTGGATGGCGGTCCAATGGGCTCGACGTCAATTCGAATCCGAGTCGGTTTTGTTCGGCGATGGCGACCAATGGGAACTCGGTGCGTGGTTCCGACACCTTTGGCGTGACCGTCAACTGGCGGCCACACCCACCGTCGCTTTTGGATGTGGTGCCGTCGTCCTGGTTGGTTTGTTCTTTGGCAAACTGGCCGTGACCGAGATGCCTACCACGCTGGCCGGAATCGCAACGTTGGTCTTGATCCCACAACTTGGATTGATCTTGGCTCCGACCTTGCTGATGTCGATCATGCTGACCACGTCACTTCGCACCAGCTTACGGCTCAGCCTACCTAGTTGGCGAACTTGGCCCGTCATCGGCGTGCTTTGCGTCATGCTGCACCCGCTTTACATCCAGCTGGCCGGATGGATCAGCACGATGTATCCGCTCAGCGATCAAGCCGCCGAAGCAATGCTGCCGTTCACGCAACAAATTGCGTCGGCCCCTTGGACGTCGGTGATTCTGCTGATGGCGTTCGTCCCGGCGATTTGCGAAGAGATCACTTTCCGCGGATTCATCTTTGGCGGACTCGTTCGTGGCGGGCATCCATTGCGTGCGGTGCTGGTCACCGCGCTCATGTTTGGAATCTCGCACGGTGTGCTTCAACAATCGATCTCGGCCACCTTCATGGGTTTGCTTCTCGGTTGGATTGCTCTTCGAACCGGAAGCGTCTTGCCAGGCATTGCGATTCACTTTTGCAACAACGCACTGTCGGTGTCATTGCAACGCGTCGCGGAATTGGACCTACCGATTCTGAACGAACTGATTCTGAACACCGCCAACGGACCGGCCTACCATCCTTACTGGACCGCATGTTGCTTCATCGTGTCTGCGGCTTGCCTGGGTGGAATCTACCGGATCACGCAAAACGTGGACTCGATCAACAGCAACGATGCATTGGCTGACCGAGTGATCCTCGGCGGCAATGCAACGGACCCATCGTTGAAGCGATTGTCACCGGCAACACAATGACCGGCGTCATTGCTCACCAATACGCACGCTGTGGTGGCGTGCCGTTTGGTGCGGGAGCGGATTGAAAACCGCTGATACGACCTGAGATCCGAGGCGGATCCTCATTCACCGGATGTCCCGACTCGCCGAAACGAGGCACACCCGGGATGCCGCCAACGGTATCGTTCAACGTCAGCGGACCGCGAGGCGGCTGTAACAACCAAAGCATCTCCAGCGTTTGCCCGGACACCGGAACCGACACGCTGTGAGGAGCCGCGAAGAGACGCATCAACTGCGTCGCCGCGATCTGCTGTGGGCCGGTCACCACAATCGGCTGGCCGCCGGCGCACAACATGGTTCCCGGCGGCATCTTTTCGAACCCGCGTTGCCCGTTGCACAATCCTTCCATCGCGAGCTTGCCGTCGTACAAATCAAAGTCGATGGCAATCAAGTCAAACTGAAAATCTTCCGGAACCGCGGTGGTCAATTGGCATCCCAAATCCTCTGCCAATCGCGGTAGCAACGAAGCGGAGATGTAACCGCCGGCAACTTGAATCACACCATCCACATCGACCATGCCACCGGGCACGATTTGGCAACGATTCAATTGCAAGGATGCTTGGCCGGCCAAACGATGAGGCAAGAATTCCGTCATCCTCGCCAGGTCGATGTTTTCGATCCGGGCACTGCTGAGATCCAACATCCACTCCAAACCAGCATTCCCGCCACGATCTCGGCTTGGCACCTGAGTAAGCTTTGCGGCTCCGTGGAACGTCGCGTCACCGCCTAGTTTTTCAAACGCGGTGTGATAGCCGGCCAACCACGCGAGCGGAGCGTTGAGCTCGCCGGTTCGCAACGAAACCGTCGTTCGAGGCAAGCCTTCGTCGCGACGCCGCGTGATTTCAATTTCCATCGGTTCGATGTCGGGACGCTCGCCCGCCAACATGCAACTCAGCATTGCGGTGACTTGTTTCTCGTCCGGCAGAATCGTTCCATCCAAATCGCGAATGGTGATCTGCGAATGAGCCGATTGAATGGTCAGGTCGTCGGCCGCCAAACGGATCGGATTCAACGTGTGTTCCGGTCGGCACAAGAACCGGTCATGAACCAAATCCCAAACGTCGTTGAGAAACTCTGCACGAATCTCCGGCTGGCTCAATCGCACGACGGTTCGATTGTCTTCTTGAACCCATGAAACAATTCGCACCCGACCGATCGATTGCTTCGTCTCGTTGTCTCGCAGTTGGACATCGCCAAGCTGCCAAGTCGTCGGGCTGATGCGTTCCAACGAACCGATGCGAACATCCAATCCGGTCTGCAATGCCAGAGCCGCTTCGGTCGCGAGAACACAACGACGGTGATACCACGGCGACCACATCACCAGGATGATGAGCAACGTCACACATGTCGGACCCGCGCAGCAGGCAACGAACAAACCTCGAGCCACGGCTCGCATCGTCCGTTCGTGCATTCGGCGAATCCTTCGCACTGCATGTGTTGGGTCAACGAAAACGTTTACTCAACGAGGCATTGCGTACCTTGCCAACCGTGGTTGGTGTCCGCTGAAGACAATCTTGCGATTGGCTTTTGAGACCTCGTCGAGTCTCCGTTTCACGATTGCGACCATACTCAACTCATCCCGCAAAAGAACAGATCGAAACAGGCTTGAAATCATCAGCTCAATGAACGATTTCGGTGGGTTCAACCACCGTGAAACTCGTCATCGGCGGCTGAATCAACGTGAAACCAAACATCGTGAAACTTGATAGCTCATTCCGGCCCGCCCGTTCAGCCATCAAATATCAAACAAACTGCGGGAAACCCCTCGCCGTCCGGGTGACACAACCTCAGCAAAGTGACACCGACTCAGCATCCGCGTGCAAACGCACAACGATTCACAAACAGCCAGCGAGTTACGATCAGACATCGGGCTGCTTCAAAGATGAGCCTCAACGGCGAAGCAATCCGTAACGGAAGATGCACCCGAGGGCGGCGACACCATCACGCCACCCGATCTTCTTGCCTTCGTCGTACCAACGATGGTGGTAGCGAATCGGCCGTTCCGTGAAACGCATATTTTTGCGAGCCCAACGCGCAGTCAGTTCGATCTCGATTCCGAACCGGTTTTCTTTGAGCTTCGGCAAAATGTCCAAGAAATCTTCGCGGCGAGCCATCTTGTAACACGTCTCCACGTCACTCAGTCGTGGACCAATCGCAACGCTGGCCAACCAAGACAGAAAGCCGTTGACGGCTTGGTGCCACCACGGCGAAACCTGACGATCGCAATGGCCATATCGAGTACCGTAAACCACGTCGGCTTCACCCGCCAAAAGCGGTTGCAACATCACGCGAAAGTCACCTGGGTCGTACTCGCTATCGGCATCTTGAATGACAATAACGTCGCCCTGTGCGACTTCGATGGCGGTGCGTATCGCCGCACCCTTGCCGCGATTTTCGGGATGGCGAAGCAACGAGACCTGATGTTCATCCTGAAACTGTTTAAGGGCTTCCCCTGATCCATCGTTCGATCCGTCATCGACCACGATGATCTGCATCGGCAGACCGGTGTTGCGCAGCGAGTTGAGCACCGACTGGACGGTCGAACATTCATTGTAGACCGGCACGATCACCGACAAACAAAACGCTTCTGGCAGCGGATAGATCGACAGCGCACGACAAGCATCAGGACCAAGCGTCTGCCGCATTCGCGAAACGTACTCGTCGCTGAACCAGTAACCCGGATCAATGGCTGAATCGACACCCGATGATGCGGGATCCGAATGCGTTTGAGATTCGTCCGACACAACGTCGGAAGACGCGTTCAATTCGTTCACGTTGCGTACACCGGGTGTTGCGGCAATGACGAGACATCGTCGTGTTGATCCGTGGAACAACCTGTCCGCAACCAAGAAAAGGAAACCTGTTAACGCACATCATACGACACTTCGCATCGTCGATGTTGCGACGTCGCAATCACGAATGGCGTTGAATTGCTTTCGAAGTTGGTTGACAAAAAAAACTTCACTCGAACGAGTCGCAATTTCCAATGTCAAATCAATCGACCGGTCAACGCGAATGATTTTTTGATGACTTTGTTGTTGACATTGATGGTTCACCACGCCAAATTTTCGCTCGCTTGACCCACACATCTTCGATCCCCTCACCACGCTTGTGAGGCGGTTGCATTGGACGTTCTGTTCAACCGATTGTGGTCGATGATTTGTCTCTTCTTACGGAGTGTGTTCGATGCGGTTTGCCAGAGTTCCTCTACAGTCTGTCAAGCACCGATCGCCCCACACTTTCTTCGACGTTTCCCCTTGGCAAGCGGGGCCGCCGTCCGACGTCATTTGATTGACTCGGCTATTTTCCATTGACTGAATGATGGCGAAGGGCCTCGCCATTTTTTTGTTCGTCACAACGATTGTGAACGATTCATGGGAGACGGTTTGGACTCCACGTCTTAGCTTCATTGCTTTGATTGACACGGACGTCACTCCCTTCATTCATGTTGCCCAACGGTGCTTCTTGATTTCTCTCACGCAATCAAGGTGCATTGATGAACTTGAATTCCGGTCGCCGACAAGGACTGTTCGCGTCGGGTAACAATTTGAATTGGTAACAGAGCGAAGCCAGTCTTGCATGAAGCAATACTGGCTTCGTTTTTTTCTTCCCACAACTTTTCGCGGTCGCGACATTCTCTCCCGTCGCTCCTGGGCACAACCGTCCCTCTTTGGCATTCGAATCCTCGGGGACTCTACCGCCGGGACAAGCCACAACCGATCTCAGCCACCGACCGTTCGCGAACACTGCAACGTTTCCCGCGGTGCCAAATCACCCGCTTGAGTGGTCACAATCGTCGCACCCGCGCCCTCTTGACGCTCCGTCGATGGATGCCACCATAAGCGGACATTTCACCCGCCCGTCCCTGCTCTCCTTTACCCCCAAGAGTCCCCATGCGTCGCGCTAAAATCACCATTGTCGGAGCCGGAAATGTTGGTGCCACCTGTGCTCACTGGTGTGCGGCCGCAGAACTCGGCGATGTCGTCCTGCTGGACATTCCCCGAACGGAAGACATGCCTCGCGGCAAGGCTCTGGACCTGATGCAAGCCTCGCCGATCATGGGGTTTGATTCGAACATTGTCGGCACCACCGACTACGCCGACACAGCCGACAGCGACGTGATCGTCGTCACCGCTGGCTTGCCACGCAAACCTGGTATGAGCCGCGATGACTTGCTGGCCACCAACGCGAAAATCGTGACCAGCGTTGCCGAAGAAATCAAAGCCACCAGCCCTAACGCAGTGATCATCGTTGTCAGCAACCCGCTCGACGCGATGGTTCAGCAGATGTTCAAAGTCACCGGCTTCGAACCTGCCAAAGTCATCGGCCAAGCCGGCGTTTTGGACACCGCTCGCTACCGCACTTTCTTGGCAATGGAATTGGGCGTCAGCGTCGAAGACATCAGCGCTTTGCTGATGGGTGGCCACGGCGACACGATGGTGCCGATCCCAAGCTGCACCAGCGTCGGCGGCATCCCCGTCACACAACTGATCTCCAAAGAACGCTTGGACGAAATCGTTGACCGGACTCGCAAGGGCGGAGCCGAGATCGTTTCGTTGCTAAAGACCGGCAGCGCTTACTACGCTCCCGCCGCAGCCTGTGCCCAAATGGTCGAAGCGATCGTCAAAGACAAAAAGCGAGTCATTCCTGTTGCCGCATACTGCGAATCCGAATACGGCGTGGGCGGTTACTACGTCGGCGTCCCAGTTGTTTTGGGCAGCGGTGGTGTGGAACGCATCATCGAATTGTCGCTGACCGACGAAGAAACCAAGGCCTTCCAAAACAGTGTCGACGCGGTCAAATCGCTCGTTTCGACCATGGATGGGCTGCTCGCGGAGTGAATCCGCCAACCTGAATGCAACTGCAGCGTTCAGGCGGGTCGCACCAAATGGGCAGATTTGACGATCATCAACGGACCAATCCGCCAGTTTTGACTGGCGGACTGCCTTCTCTCCTTCCGCTGATCGGTTAACCTATGATTGGTCCGCACCCGTGGAGGGAGCGGGCTCCACTACGCTCAAATCTTCTCGGAGTTTTCCCGATGAAACGCAGTTGTTTCCACCTTTTGATGGCCGCCGCGTTGGCAGTGGTTTCCGTTTCGGCCCACGCCCAAGACGAGGAACCTCCCAAGGCATCTCCCGCCAAAGCCGAACCAACCAAAGCAGCTCCGGTAAAGGATGCTGCTTTGTCGTCCAAGGCACGGCCACTCAGCGTAACGGTTGGATTGGTCAACGATTCAAAAATCGAAGGCACGCTGACCGACACGACCCAGCTGCAAATGCAGACCTCGTTCGGCACCGCCAGCATTCCACTTTCCGAAGTTGCCGGCATCCGTTTTGCATCCGCCAACGATGCAACGACCACTGTCGTGATGCTCAATGGCGATTCGATCACCGGAGCAACGGACGTCAAACTCATCACGGTCGAAACCGAATGGGGCACCGCGTCGATCAATGGCCCCAGCATCGCGTCGCTGATGTTTGTTCCTGGTCTCAGCTGGAACCCCTCCGACGGTCTGAACGGAAAACGTTGGAACCTCAGCGACATCCAGAAGAAGGACGCTCTTCCGCCTCCATCAACGAATCCTCCAAACACCCCGAGCACTCGCCCATCTGGCACACAGCGTCCCGCTGCTGTCAGCTCACCATCGTTCAATCAACCGTTCTTTCCGAACCGGTGAACCTCGGTGACCCGTTCGCGGTCAATCAAACTCCACGACGTCCAACCCAACATCCCATTTCGGCTTCGCCCGGAATGGGATGTTGTCGTGAAATGACTACAATGTCCGCATATCGTCGGCCCTTCTGACATTCTCCTTCGAGTTGATTCGTTGCAATACCGTCCCGCGCTTTCCAAGATGAAACCGTACGTTCCGGGGGAACAACCTCCGCCGGGCAAATTCATCAAGCTCAACACGAACGAGAACCCCTATCCGCCTCCGGCCCCGGTCGTTTCTGCGATCCAATCCGCCGCGACCGGCCCCCTGAATCGCTACCCCGATCCGATGGCGACTTCCTTCCGAAGAGCCGCCGCCGACGCCCTGGGATTGCCCGGACCAGAATGGGTGCTGGCTGGAAACGGCAGCGACGAAATCCTGACGTTGCTCGTTCGCGGCTTTGTGGGCGAGGGCGAATCGCTGCGTCTGCCGTACCCCAGCTACATCCTGTACCGCACGCTCGCCGACATCCAAGGTGCCAACTGGGAACAAGTCCCGTTCAATGAACCCTGGGAACTTCCGCAATCGTTTGGTGAAAATCGCGACGACCTGAAACTGGTGCTGCTGCCCAACCCGAACAGCCCCAGCGGAACGATCGTTTCCAAAACTCAGATCGCTGAACTTTCCAATTCGCTCAACTGCCCGTTGGTCGTCGATGAAGCCTACGCGGACTTCGCCGAAGAAAACTGCCTCGATCTGGTTCAATCCGACGAAAACATCTTCGTCACCCGAACGCTCAGCAAGTCATACGGGTTGGCTGGCATTCGCTTTGGCTTCTTGGTCGCACAACCGCACGTGATCGCCGAACTGACGAAAATCAAAGACAGCTACAACTGCGACGCGATTTCGATCGCTGCCGCAACCGCCGCGATGGGCTGCCAGGATTGGCTGGCCGATGTCGTCGCCAAGATGAACGTCACCCGCGAACGAATGACCGATCGCTTGCGAGCACTTGGGTTCGACGTGACACCGTCGCACGCAAATTTCGTGTGGTGCCGTCACCCCGAAGGAAAACACGCGGAAATTCACCAGTACCTCAAACAAAGCCAGATTCTGATCCGATACATGGACTTCCCGGATTGGGGCGACGGATTGCGAATCAGTGTTGGCACGGACGACCAAATCGATGCGTGCCTGCTGATGATCGAACGCGCGATGCAGTCTCTCAACTTTTCCCTTCCCGCCCGAGCGGACTCAACATGACCTCTTCCAATTCCAACTCGTCGCGCGAAGTCAGCCTCGAACGCAAAACCGGCGAGACGGACATCAAGCTGTCGATCAACCTGGATGGCAGTGGCGCAGGGAAACGCAACTCGGGAATTGGATTCCTCGACCACATGCTGGACCTGCTGGCCAAGCACGCCTTGATTGACCTGACCGTGGAAGCCAAAGGCGACTTGCACGTCGACGACCACCACACCGCCGAAGACATCGGCATCGCTTTGGGCACCGCTGTCGATCAAGCTCTCGGTGATCGCGCAGGTGTTCGTCGTTACGGTCACTTCACGTTGCCAATGGATGAGTGCTTGGTCACGTCGGCCGTCGACATGGGCGGACGTTATGCGTTTGAATACAACGCTCCCATCGCGGCGTCCAAGATCGGAACGTTCGACAGCGAACTGGTCGAACACTTTTGGCAATCGTTCGCGGTCAATGCGAAGTGCAACCTGCACGTTCTATTGCATCACGGCAGCAACGCGCACCACATCAGCGAATGTGTTTTCAAAGCCACCGCGAGAGCGATCCGCATGGCCGTTGAAAGCGACCCTCGCAGCGATGCGATCCCAAGTACCAAAGGCGTGTTGTAGGTCATCGCGGTGAGTAGCACGACAACAACGTTCTCACTGCGTTGCCTACGAAGCTGCATGAAGACGTTTCAGAACACGCTCGACCCATTGCCAACGATCTGGGTCAGCGCAACGGAATTGAATTTCGCGAGTCCCGGACTCCGGTGAGTCAGCAACGATTTCGATTTGCATCCAAATTGCTTCGGGCGGCATCGCATCAGCAAACCGGTCCGCCCATTCGATGACCGTCCATGAACCGGGTTCTTGGTAACACTCTTCCAATCCCAGTTCCCACCATTCGTCTTCATCACCAACACGATACGCATCGACATGATGAAGCGTGTGCTGTTCCGCGTGATAGGTTCGCAGCAAGGTGAAGGTGGGACTGGTCACTTCTGACGAGTTCAGCCCCAAGGCTCTGGCAAGCTCTTGCGTCCATCGCGTCTTGCCCGCACCAAGCGTTCCGGTCACGGCAAAGCAGACCGGGAACGCAATCGGCTCCCC
>NZ_DDGH01000083.1:89441-99841 GCF_002337565.1 Rhodopirellula sp. UBA1907
GTCCGCGAGCCGAGCGAGTGTTTTCAAATCAACTTGGTCGAGTGTGACCAAATTCAATCCTCTGGTTTCGATTCCAGTGGGTTAGAAACTCAGGGAGTTTCCGCTTCGGGAGTTTCTGCGGTGCCAGTCACGTTGTCCGAAGGCATTTCAGCTGCGCCGGTCGCGTTGTCGGTGACAACTGGAGCGGTGTCGGTGTCGGTGTCGACGTCAGCTGGTGGAGCTGGCGGCGGGCAACCAACGGTCGTGGTCAGCAATGCAAGTGCGAATACGCAACGAAGAGTTTGTTGAATCATGGTGACTCGGGAAGGAAGAAAGGTGGGACAACTTGATATCGATTCGGCAACCCGAATTCGGTTTCCAACCTCTAGATTAGCAAAACGTTCATAAAATGCACCCTGTCGTTGCAAGAATCCATCGTAAGAGACGATTCGTGGCGATTAGCCAACCCTTGCAACCCGCCTAAACCTAATTTCCTACCCAAAATCATCGATGGATGCAGCTGTCACGACTGCTTTCACAGTGCAAAACACCGTGTCCGTTCGGTCAATCAAAATCGGCTCGAGCCACGCGGCGGCCTTTCGAACTAGCGGGATTTGCCCGATCCCCAATCAGACGGCATCAACCGTAGGACGATACCACCACCGAAATCAGTCCATTCACCGGGGTTTACCTATGAAATCGACCGTCCCATATCTTTTTGCTTTGTTGATCGGTGCAACCTTGGCCCCAGCTGCTTCGGCGCAGGGATTGGACGATCTCTTTTCGGCATCGCCGCAACGAGACACGCCGCAACGGAATGCTGAACGGCTGGCACTGCCACCGATGACGCCCGCTGTTGCCGATGCGGAATCCGATCCAGTGAACAGCCCATCGGATCGCAAGCTCGTTCACGCACCTGGCTCGGCCGCCGAAAAAATGCCATCGATGGCGATGCAACTGCGTCAAGCTCGTGCTCTGGAAGCATCGCGTCAACGACAAGCTCGTCTGGAAGCTTCCTACTGGGCAAGCAACCCAAACTTGCGTCCGGCTTGGGACAGCAACTTCGGCCAGCACCAGTATCGCAATCGCATCATCTATTACGTCCCGGCGTACGTTCACAATCGCTGATTGCGAGAACAAACGAGCCACCTGACTTTGCGGGCGCCGAATAAATGCCCGCCGAAGCGACTGGGCTCAACGAGAACTGGACGGGCGACTAACATAGGTCTGCCCTTTCCAGCTCATTGAGGCCAGCTCACCGAGGCTCTCTGCCGTTTTGAATCCGCCTCGCCTAACACTGATCCCCCTAATCGGGTTCACCTTCTTGACCTCGGCAACCTATTCGGTTGCCAGGGCACTGGGCGTCAGCCTGTTCATCGCGCGGATGGGATCCGATGCGTTGCCGGTCGCGCTTGCAGCGTCCGCTGTCACCGTGATCGCCGTCTCCGCCATCACTCACTTGGTCAACCAACGCTTCCCGGCTCGCTACAGCGTCTTCGGCAGTTGGATCGGCCTGGCGTCCATCACCGCATGGCTGACCGTAATGATCTCGGTCGAGCACCACTCGTTTGTGTTGCTGGGTGCTTTGTACGTGACCGCAGAGGTGAGGGGCTGCGTCAACACAATTTATGCCACGACGTTGGTCAACAATGCGTTTGCTTCGTCGACTTCCAAACGGCCGTTTGTGCTGGTAGCCGCTGGTGCTCCGATCGCCGGAATCGCGATGGGAGCAGCGATGGGATTCGGAGCCTCCACGCTGGAAGACACGACTTGGCTGAAGATCATCATCGGCTTGGACGCCGCAACGATTGTCTTGCTTCGATGGATCCCCAAGACATCTGCCGCGAGAGCCACGTCGGAGATCGAACCGCATTCTCAGATCAACTCATCGAAGAAAGCGGATCGAAACGGGATCCGTTCAATCAGACACATCCCGGCCAGCCCAACGGCTTTTCGCTATCGATACGGTTTGGTCAGCCTAATCGCGTTCAACGTTTTCGCGGTCACGATGGTCGACTACCAATGGAAAGTCATCGCGGGTGATCACCTGCTCGCCGAAGCCCAGCTGCTGACCTACTTCGCCGGCTTCTACGCCATCAACGACATTTTGATTGTCTTGGTGCAGTTCACCGTCGCGACCAAGCTGCTCGACCGGTTCGGCATTGGAATGCCGCTTTGTGCCTACCCGCTGCTGCTCAGCGTCCTTGGCCTCATCGCGTTGATCAATCAATCCCAAGCGGTTTTGATTTTGTTGTTCACTCTTGGACAGGGATTGACCGTGCTGAAGCGATCGCTTTACGACCCGGGCATGACATCGGCCTACGCGATTCTGCCGCAAGACATACGCAACGAAACCATCTTGCTGATCAAAGGCGTGGTCAAACCGGTGATCGAAGCGGCCGTGGCGATCGGATTGCTGTTCTTCGCTTCCCGAATGACATCGAACCAGATCACGTCGACTTGGTTAGCGGCGTTGATCCCTTGGTTCCTGCTTTCGAGTTGGGTCGCGAGCACCTACGAAAAATGGGCGCCGACTCAACCTGAAAACGAACCCGCGTCCGGGCTCAAACTTTCCGAACCGTGACCCGAGCTCCTTGCTTGTTGACCACGCGAACCTCGGTCCCCGGATCGATGTAGTCTCCCTCCGTGACAACATCGATCGCATCATCGCCGAACTGCACCTTGCCGCTCGGTCGCAACGGTGACATCGCCGACCCCGTGTCACCGATCTCAACTCGCTGCCATGCCGGTCCACTGACCAGCGTTGCGCTGGCACCACCATCGGCGGCCACCATGACTTGAGGGCGCAGGGTCAATCGACTCAATCCGGGTATATCCCCGAGGTACTTCGCCATGACGGCCAAGCAAACCAAGAAACCGAGGAACGCGCCCATCACCGTCATCATGTCGGTTGCCAGCGATGTCCACTGAATTTCATTCTCGGGCAGTGCAAACCGCCGGGAAGCCATCACCAATGCTCCGAGCGACAACGCCAATCCACTGATTCCGGCGACGCCGAACCCAGGAATGACAAACACTTCAGCGGCGATGAAAAGAATTCCCGTCAGAAACAAAATCACTTCCAACCAACCCGATGTTCCTCCCAAAAAACGCGCCCAGAAGAACAACCCAAAGCACAGCACACTGGTCAAACCACCGATGCCGATACCGGGTGCAGACAACTCAATCGCGAGTGCAACCAAACCGATCAGCAGCAACAAAAACGTGACGAACTGACTGTTGAGCAAGAACACCAATGTGTCCGTCCAACTTCGTTCCATCTCGACGATTGGCTCTTGCAGATTCAGCACCTTCGCCAACTCATCTCGGCCCTCGATGGTTTGATCGACCATCCCCAGCTCAACACCACGGCGACCGTTGACCGTGAAAAACATCTCTTTGCCAGCCTCGCGGATGGGCGGACTCAATTCCCATTGATCGGCATCCTCACGCGATGCCAAGTCCTTGTCCGAAAAATAACGCTTCTCGCCGGTCTCGTTATTGGTCGCCTGATAAACAACCATATCCTTGTCCGTCATCTTCTCCGCCAAAGCGAGCGGGCGCCCGGTGGCTTCGGCAGTGTCGCGAACTTTCTGGGCCAGCACACTGCGACTCTTCGCCGGTGTGTATCGAAACGCGCCGTCTTCGCCCATCACGATTTCACCTGCGTCACCCATCCGTGCATCAGGACGCATCAGAATCGTGTCGGTTGATAGCGCAAGCAGAGCGGCGCCACTGATGGCATCTTTTTCAATGTAAGCGACTGTTTCGACATCTTTGGCTTCCAACACCATGTCCATCAACTCAAACGTCACCGAGGTGAACCCACCCGGTGATTGAATATCGAGGATGATCACGTCGGCGTCCGACTCCACGGCTGCTTCGAACTTGCGTTTCAACAACGCTCCGCTCAGCGGATTGATGTCCTCTTTGAACTCAATCAGCACACCGCGACGCTTCCCCGATCCAACATCCGACTGTGCAATCGCCTGCTGGCATTGAAGCAGTGCGATCGCGGTCACAACGAAGGCCAACACCAACCTCATGATTGCAGACGGATCACGATCAAAGGAACGGAGCATTGCGTTTGATTTCGTTGTGGTCATCGTGTCACACCCTTCGCCAAAACGACGGAACAAATAGCAATAGCACGCTGAAGATTTCGACTCGTCCCAGCATCATCAGCCATACAAACAACAACTTGGCACCTTGGCTGAACCCTGCGTAGTTCCGCGTGGCACCCACGACGCCCAAACCCGGTCCGATGTTATTCAATGTCGCCGCGACCGCACTCGCGCAGTCAAGCAACTTCTCATCCAAGGTACCGTGCAACAACTTCTTGCCGGCCTGAGAATGATCCACCACCACGATCTCCTCGCCCGATTTCCCCGCCTTGGCGGATTCCTCGATCACTTCTTCGGGCGGCGTGTCCGTCATCACGACACCCCAAGTCGAGTTGGGTTCGAACGTGATCAACGCCAACCAAGACATCACAAAAATGGCCAACACCATGCAAAAATACAGCAGGATATTGTGTGCCAATTGAGGGTCGTCGACGGCAACACCGCTCACTCTCAAAGGCCGAACAACACGTGGACGGTGGGCGCGCTCAATCTCCAATCTCAGGATTTTGTAGAACAAAACGTGACGAATCACCTTCATTCCCCCGCCAGTGCTGCCTGCACAACCGCCGACGAACATCAACAACAACAAAATCCCGCGGCCAAAGTTATTCCACTCGTCGAAGTCGGCTGTTCCGTAACCGGTCGTCGTGATGACCGATACCACTTGGAACAATCCATTTTGAACGCCTTTGGCGAGCGTTCCAAACCCTTCGTCTTCCGCTCGCAATCCGAAGATTACGACGCCCAACGTGACCACGCCGATCACCAACGCATACGTCCGAAACTCGACGTCTTGAAACAATCGACGAGCGGCCGTCAGCGGTCGCCGCGGAATGTCCAACAACATCAGATACAACAGCGTGAAGTTGGTACCTGCCAAGATCATGAACAGCACCGTCGTGTATTCAATCAACGGGCTGTCAAACCCACCCAGCGATCGGTTGTATGTGCTGAAACCACCAGTCGCCATCGTCCCGAATGCGTGACAGAGCGCATCGAACGAACTCATTCCTTCGAACATGTAGATGAACGTCAGCAGCATGTTCAGCCCGACGTAGATCGCGGCAAACACCAAAGCGGTGTGCTGCATTCGAGGCATGCTGCCGTCTTTGGTGGGCCCCGGCATTTCGGCACGCATCATCGCTTTGCCAGCCGACCCTTGTCCCAGGATCGCCACGAACAAAACAACGATCCCCAACCCACCCAAAAAGTGCGTCCAGGACCGCCAGAACAAAATGCAGTGCGGAACCAATTCGGGTGTTTCCAAATCAGTCAGCACCGTCGCGCCCGTCGTGCTAAAACCAGACTGCGATTCAAACATCGCTTCGATGAACGTGATCGGAGAACCCTCCGCGATCATCGTGCCGCTCAAGTAATAGGGCAGGGCACCGAGCACCGTCGCACTGACCCACGAAAGCCCAACGATCGCCATCGCTTCTTTCTGATACAGTTCTCCCCCTCCGCGATGACCGCGTCCCAGGAAACGAAAGAAGGCTCCGACGAAAAAGCAAATCGCCATGCTCGCCAACAGTCCACTCGCCGCGGCGGATTCAAATTCCGTCGCGGGAGGCAAATGTGTTCGGTCGGCAACGCTCGGAAATGCAAATGGCAGGCTGAACGCCATCGATCCACCAATCAACAGGCAGATCGTTCCCAAAAAACGAAACAACAACGGGAAATTCAACGACGACGCCTTCTCGACGAGTTCTAAAACGGTGGCGATGACAGCGGTCGACGATTGACCTGGTTCATTGCCGACCGCGGCAATTCCGACCTTGTTACCCAACCACCCGTTTCTTGGCAACTCACGGCGATTGGTAACTCACGGCGATCGGCGGATCGCCCCAGTTTTCAACTCGTTCGAGGCGGTATCTTCGGCATTTCAACCGTCGGCGGGCGTTTGCCCCAAAATCACGTCGAACTGACAAGCGAATTCGCCGATCTTCGATTCTTTCATCGGTTTGAAATCCGCCACCAACAATTCGCGTTTGGCAGGATCCGTTACTCGCCGAAACACGCCATCTCGCTTGTTGCCTTCGTGACCGCGAATCAACAACTGAGTCGTCAACAGATCTTTGTCGCCCTGTTTGACCTTGATGTGAATGTGTGGAGCGGGCCGACCGGGGTAGGGCACCGGCTTGATTGTTCGAAAGCGGTACCCGCCGTCGCTGGCGGTCTCAAAACGTCCAAAACCCTGGAAGTTCTTGTCTTGCTGTTCTTTCTTTCCATCGCTGTCACGCGAATGCAGATAGACCGCGTTGGCATCGCACTGCCAAATTTCAATCGTCGCATTGCGAACCGGAGACCCAGCCGCGGTCAACACGCGACCGGTCAGGTGAGTCACATCGCCAACGGCCGGCGTCGTGTGATCACCGATGACAATCAAATCGTTGTCTTGGTCCAGCGGCAATCGATCCGGATAGAACGGCCCTTCCGTCAACGGCGGTGTTGGCTTCAAAAGCTCTTCGGCAAACAAACCTGGCGTCGTCCACATCGCCGCACCGCCAATCGCCATGGCTGATCGACTCGCGAACCATCGTCGTGACATCATCTTCGTTTTCATCTCAATCACCTGAACGGGCCTCGAACAACACTCAATGTGCCAATCCCACATTGTAACGCTTCTCACGCCGGTCTCGCAGAACCATTCCGAGCCACCCGTTTGGACAGTCGCCACACGCCAAATTCCCGGTTTGTAGCGATTGCAACGACGAAACAGCCGGCACGCGTCGCCTGGTTTGCCCGACCGAAAAAAAGCGTTTGGAAGACTCCAAATTGTCACCTAGATGTTGTTGTGATTTTGGGGCAACTATTCCAGACGGGAAAACAACATGACCAACGAACGTCCATCGACCGAGCGTAAAGCACTTCAAATCAACTTGGATCCGCGACGCTACGGTTCGTTCGCCGAAATCGGCGCTGGACAAGAAGTCGTCCGTTGGTTCTTTCGCGTCGGAGCCGCCGCCGGCACGATCGCCAAAAGCATGTCGGCCTATGACATGGCGGTCAGCGATGCGATCTATGGCGAATGCCAACGGTATGTTTGCCGGCAACGTTTGGAAGACATGCTGACCCGCGAACACACACTGAACATCGAACGCCTAAAAGAACAACGCGGCGATTCAACCGCATTCTTCGCGTTCGCCGACACGGTCTCGGCTCGCAACTATCACGGAACCAACGAGTGCCACGGTTGGATGGGCATTCGTTTCCAAGCTCATCCGCGAGATGAAGACAGCCAGATCATCATCCACGTCCGAATGCTGGACAACAACAACGCCGCCCAACAAGAAGCCCTCGGTATCGTTGGCGTCAATCTGCTCTACGGTGCATTCTTCCTCAATCACGAACCCGATCAGCTGATCGAATCGTTGCTGGACAACCTCAGCACGCAGCGGATCGAGATCGACATGATCGAATTCTCGGGCATCGCGTTTCGACACGTCGACAATCGCGTGATGAGCCTTCGATTGGTGCAACTCGGACTCAGCAAAGCAGCCATGTTCTCGGCCGATGGCGAAGTCCTTCAACCCGCGGAAGTGCTCTACAAAAAACCAATCTTGGTTGAACGCGGCAGCTACCGTCCTGTCACTCACGTGAACATGGACATGATCCAAGCTGCACAAAAGAGCTTCCGCAAAGAAGACGATGTAGATCCAGACCAAGTCGTGACGCTCGCCGAAATCACGATGCGAAACCTTCGCGCCAATGGCGAGATCGACCTGCAAGACTTCCTCGCTCGCGTCGACACACTCGCCGCCTGCGGGATGACGGTGCTGATCTCGGACTACTTCGAGTACTACCGTCTGGCGGCTTATCTCTCGCAATACACCAAAAAGAAAATCGCGATCACGATGGGGGCGGGCAGTCTGCATGAACTGTTCGAAGAAAAGTACTACACCCAACTCGATGGCGGCATTCTCGAATCGTTCGGACGAATGTTCAAAAACGATTTGAAACTCTACGTCTATCCATTGATGGATCGCGAGACTGGTGAACTGACCACCGTGGAGAATCTAGAGATCGCGCCCGAACTGCGAAAACTCTACGACTACTTGGTTGGCAAAGGCTGCATCGAACAACTGCACGCTTACAACCCAGAACACCTTTCGACGTTCTCTCGGGAAGTGTTGAAGATGATCGAATCCGGAGACGACGGTTGGAAGAAACACGTGCCACCAGAGGTTGCAACGGTGATTCAAAAACGTGGTTTCTTCGGATGCAAATCTCACGCTCCTGAGTCAAGACTCGCGGCAATGGTCGCTGCCAACTCATCCAGTTTTGGAAACATCCCGGCTCCGGTCGGCTTCCCTGTCTGATCCTTGCGTGACTGTCCTCGGGCAGCTCGCTCCAAATTCATTGATCACCGACACATCCCATGTGTCGGTGATTTTTTATGCGCGGCCGCTGAGACGGTCCTTCGCTTGGCCACCTCGCAAAAGCGATGCGAGCCCAACCGAACGCAACTCAATATCAATAGCCCTAAGATTCTCCGGCGTTGAGGAAAATGGCTCTCGCCACTCCACTGAGGGACGATCATTCGCCCCAACGGGCCGAAACCGCTCGATTCGGGGGGATCTTCCTCGTTGCTTTTCGCTACCGGACCGTGCCGTTCGTCGATCGCACCGGTCTTCATTTCCCAGCTTTCAAGCGAGGGTGTTGCATGGAAGCAAAAATTGTTTCGGTTCTCGCAACCTGCTTAGGGTCCAGAAAACCGCCTCAGCACGGCTACGAGGACCTTGAGCCCGACCACGCTCAAACATCGCGTTACTTACACAGTTACTTCACCGAACGTTAACAACGTCCGTCACGCTTTCTGTTTTAATCCCCGCGCTCGATTTCGGGGACTCAAAGATCTTGGTTCTCCGGAGGCACCCTCATCCGAATATCTCAATCATTCTTCCTCTCGAGAACTTCAGAACAACCCAATGAAAATCCAAAATCCACGCATGTGTGATCAACGGACCGCAAAGCGATCTGGTTTCACACTGGTCGAACTCTTGGTCGTGATCGCCATCATCGGTGTGCTCGTCGGTCTGCTTTTGCCAGCCGTCCAAGCCGCCCGTGAAGCCGCTCGTCGTATGCAGTGCCAAAACAACTTCAAACAGTTTGGCATCGCCCTGCACAACCACATGGCCGCATTCGGTTCGTTCCCGCCAGGCAACGTCAACTATGACGAAAACGGCAACCGCTTCAAAACCGGTGGCTGGCAGCACGGTCAGAACGAACTGGGATGGCACTGGTTGCCAATGTTGTTCCCTTACATGGAACAACCCGGTGTCTGGGAACTGATCACCCGCTGCGAAGATTCCGTCACGGGTCACACCATGAACCCTTGTGATCACTGCGAGTACTACGCTGAATTCGAACACATCGGCCGCGAACAGTTGGGCTCTTTCGTTTCCTGCCCTTCGGCACCTCGAGTGACCAACCAATTCTCAGACGGAAGCTACGGACTGGAATCACTTGCAAAGGGTTCCAACTACGCCGCCAACTGGGGATCGGGTGACATGCTGTCGTGGGAAAGCGACCTGACATCAGGTGCATTCGGCACTTACTACGTTCACCAAGACGTGATCATCAAAGACGGCATTGCTGGCGACCGCTTCCAAAACCGAAACGGCATGGGCAGCGAAGACTTCCTCGACGGCATGAGCAACACCATGGCGATGAGCGAAATCCTCAACCACAACTCAAGCACCGACATCCGTGGTACCTGGATGTCGCCTGCCATGGGTGCCACGATCTTCTCGGCTTTCACCAGCCCCAACAGCAAAGAGAAAGACGTGCTCGCCGCGTGCGACGAAACCATTCCAGAAGACAAGCTCAACCCTTACTTGGCTTGCTTGGAACAACGCGACACCGCTGAAATCTGGGCCGCCGCTCGCAGTCACCACACCGGAGGAGTCAACATCCTGATGGCTGACAGTTCCGTTCGCTTCATCACCGATTCGGTGGACAAAGAGAATGTCTGGCATCCTTTGGCAACGGCGAAGAACAGCGAAGTCTTCGAAATGCCCTGATCGATCGGACGCGGCGAAACTGTCCTCGATGCTTCGTCGCACTCTCGCCTAACGGCCCAAACTACTTTCTTGCACGCCTTCCAACTCTCCTCTCCCAGAGGTCGTGAAGTTTTTGAGGTTTGTGTTTGTGACGTCTTGCGAACCCCGCCCGCGCAGCGGGAGGGGTCGGAAAACGAGCGTTCAGCGAGATTTCCGGGGGAGGGCAAACCTCGCCACCTCCCATGCCCGGCCCCCTCCCTCGCGTACGTCTGAACGGCGTCGCTCGACCTCCCCC
>NZ_DDGH01000083.1:99863-106785 GCF_002337565.1 Rhodopirellula sp. UBA1907
GCGAGATTTCCGGGGGAGGGCAAACCTCGCCACCTCCCATGCCCGGCCCCCTCCCTCGCGTACGTCTGAACGGCGTCGCTCGACCTCCCCCCAAACTTCGTTTCGGGAGAGGTTCAGTGCGAGAAAGCAGCGTACATACTTGCATCAACAAACTGCACGATCTCCCCTCAGAGCGAGGGGAGGACTGAGTTCCCAATCTCTTGAACACTTTCAACTCATTTTCAAACCAGATGAACCTTCCAAACCTAATCAAACTGTTCCCTGTTCTGGCGTTGCTCACCTGCATCGGCTGTGGATCCTCGGCTCCACCCAAAGCAACCCTTGAGCAAAACGCATTTGCGAGCGTCTTGGGCCTCGGCGATATCGCTGGCGACCCTAAAATGTTCCCCACCGCGTTCGTTGACGGAACGGCTCCTGAAAACCGCGAAGACTACGCTCAACGTGGCTATGAAATTGCCGGCGAAGCAGAAGTCAATGGCGACCAACTGACAGTCCCTGTCAAAATCTTCGGTGGTGTCGTTGCAACTTCCACTGCGGACCGCGCCAAAAAGGCTTCGGACGTTGGAACCACCACCCAAAACTGGGTGCTGCAACGCGTCGGTGAGGAATGGAAAATCAAAGACGCACCTTTGGGTTGATCGCTTTTCAAGGCATCCCTTGTTCTCGAAGATTCTTTCTGCAAAGAGCCTCCAGTTTCTGGGGCTCTTGATGCTTTTGGTCATTGGAGTCTGTGCGGCTAGCGTCGCACGTGACCTGATGTCGATCGAACCTGCGCCGCCATCAGACGCACGGCGAAGGCAGCCTCCCAACACCTCCGGCGCGTCGATCTCCCAAGCGGCGAAGCAGTGGAGCCAATTCGTATCCACTCAATTCGCCGGGGACCAAGCCTGCCAGGCTTGCCATCCGGCTGAATACGAAGCCCACCTTCGGTCCGGTCATTCGCGAACCGCCACACCAATGGTGGACTCCGAATTGGCTCAGCGACTTTTGCAACAAGGCGAATACGAAGATTCGCTGCGTGAGCAAACGTTCCGCTTCACTCAAAATGCGAACCAGTTTTTGGTCAGCACCTCGACGGGGCAGGACAGGGCGTCCACGAATGAGCCCGCACCGTCGAACACGGAAACCACACGCGTGTCGGTCGCCGTCAACTGGCTGTTGGGCTCAGGCACCCACGCCCAAACCCCCATCGCAATTCAAAAGGATGGTTCTCGCGGTATCGAGATGCGGTGGTCATCCTTCCTAGGCAACGACCAACTGAATGTGACTCCCGATCACGATCAATACGAGACTTTCCGTGAAGGCACAGCCGAATGCTTTGGTCGCCCCATGGATGCCATGGATGTGCGTTCTTGCATTGGATGCCACTCCACGGTAGTCCCGCCTCCACCGTTGCCCCTGACACCCCAAACCATGATTGCAAATGTCGGGTGCGAACGCTGTCATGGCCCACGAAAGCAACATGTCATTCTTGCAGGTCACGGATTGCCTGAACAAAGCAAACCCATGATCGATCAACACGATGCCAGCGCACACATGGAAACCTGCAGTGCTTGTCATCGCGACGAGCGTTCCGTTTCAAAGGATTCCACCGCCGCCGAACGAGCCCGTTTCCAGCCCTACGGACTGAAGAAAAGCGAATGCTACCTGCAATCGTCCGGTGAACTCACCTGCTCGACTTGTCACGATCCACACGACACCACCTCGCATGATCGCCCGCAATACATCGAGCAATGCCAAAGCTGCCATCAACCGCAGGCTTCCACAATTTGCCCGGAAGCCCCAACGGGAGACTGCATCGAATGCCACATGCCACTGACGCCCTGGACCCAAGGAATTGCTTTTCGCGATCACTGGATTCGCGTCGTTGAGGGCACCGCTTCGCACGCGACCGAGCCCAACTCGGAGGCATCTCCATGAGCGTCGTCACCCAGTCACCAAACACTCGTCCGGCAATGGATCCGCCTGCCTCTCGATTGCAAGAAACATCGCAAACGAATGCCCCGGCCGACGCGAAAAGCGGGTTCCTTTTTTCGCCACTCATCGACCTTATCTTCATTGCGAATTTGTTTTGGCCGTTGCTGGTCTTCGTCGATGTCTTTGGAGGTGCGACCACACACGAAGGCCTGTTGTTCTGGCAAATTTATTTCATCACCGCGCCACACCGATGGATCACGATCGTTCTGGTTTCCGTCGATCACCACAAGGCTCAAGACCGCCGGTGGCTCTTTACCGCTTTGGCCCTCGCGATCCTGACCGTCTGCGTTGGGTTGCAGATGGGAACCGGGTCACTGCTGTGCCTCGGAATGATCGATTACATCTGGAACGCCTGGCACTTCTCGTCACAGCATCACGGCATCTTTCGAATCTACCAACGCCAATCGTCCTCCAAACCAGCCACCAGGACGTCCGATCCGTTTGATCGGAACGCGAAAAGCGGTGCGGGCACCAACCAACCCAATTCGCTGAATCGATTGGTACAACGCAAAGGGCCGCTATTTCAAAAAATCTTCTTCCGTGGATTCCTGCTTTACACGATCGCCCGTGCCGCAGGATTGGGCTGGCCCGAAGGACCGTTTCCCTCGTTCGCTGGAGTGGAACTTCTGGATTGGTGGATGCTGCTGATTCCCTTCGCGTTTGCCGTTTCCGCCGTCTATCGATTCGCGAAGCTTGGCAACCAGTCCTTGGGCAGCATGCTGTATCTGCTCAGCGTGATGTCCCTCTTCACGGCGTTGCTGTTGGCCGCTCATTACCAAAACAGCCAACTGGTCATCCAACTCGCACTGGCCTCCGCCATTTTCCATTCGATGGAATACATGTCCATTGTGACTTGGTCGATGAAGAAGTCTGGATCCAAGAAATCAAACAATCCGCTGGCACGCCTCTCCAAAACTTGGATGTTGTTCCTGGTGATGTTCGTCCTTGTCATCGGCCTAGGAAACTACCTGCTTTCTCGTGGTTTTTTTGAATCCTGGGTGCTGATCAACCTGGTCGTTGCCTTCTGGCACTACTGCTTTGACGGCCTGCTGTGGAAGTCTCCCAAACGAGTCGCCCCCGCTTCCTCCACGGGTGCCGAATGACGCAACCAAACGACACGCCGAGGAAAAACCTGCCGGCAAACTGGCTTCTCTGGCCGCCCACGGTGATCGCCGTCTTAGTGGCCATTCGTCACTTGCTACTCGATCCGAGCGGACACCTGGAGTGGTTTGGCCGCGAAGATATCTACGCCATATCTATGTTGTCTTCCCTGCCAATTGGCTTCGCCGCAGCAAGACGAGTTGCCAAGAAATCTCGTTTTTCCGCGATCGTCCTGGGTGTTTGCTTGTTCTTAGGGTGCCTTTGCCTGGCAGTCGCGAGCCATGGAATTTCACTGCCGAGCAGTCTGCTCGCAATCACCATCGCTCGAGCATTGCTGTCCTGTCTCACCGCATTTGCCGCCGCGAACCTCTGTTTCACCATCGCTTCGCCGCAACCAACGGCGCAGCTCGGACCGCCTGCGATCGGGGCAGGGCAGGGCGGCCAACAAGCTTTGCCGGCTTGGGCTTGGCTGCTGTTTGGTACAGCCACAATTGCGATTCCAGCCGCCTACACGCATTCCGCGGCGGAATCGCTCGAGAAAAAGCTGAACGAATCATTGGCCAGCAACCGCGTCGCTCTGGCTTGGAAACATTGTTCACAACTGCGTCGATTCAATCCCAGCCTGACCGCCGCGAACACGGACTTGGCAACCTTGGAGAGCAACCTTCGCGATGAAAAGGCTCGCTTGGAAGCAGAGATCCAACAACCCATGCCTAGCAATCTGACTCTCGCGATGATTGGCCGGCGAATCACGACCCTCGTTCAGCTCGACCGCAACCACGAGGCTCTCGGCTGGATCCGACCGATGATGTCCGGTCGCAATTTCCATCCGATCAGCCTCGACTTTTATGGACTGTGTCAACAGCGTTTGGAACAACCTGCCGAGAGCATGCGAGGTTACGAGCGTTCGCTGAAACACTGGGAACGACAACCGGACAGCCCCGCGAAGAACAACGCGATGATCAGTGCCTACAAGGGCATCGCTTTCGCAGCCCGGCAATTGGGCGATCGGCGTTTGGAAGAGCAGGCCTACCAAACGCTCGTGCAACTGGCCCCCACCGCCGAAAATCATTTTCTGCTCGCGACCAGCTACAAAGAACATCAAAAGACATCGCTTGCAGCCGAGAACGCTCAACTCGCCGCGGAACTGGACCCGCAATACGCCGAGCAAGCCCGCTCGATGCTGACACAACTTTCCCGTGACCACTTCAGTTGCTTCTTGGTGCCTCGCTAAGCAAGCGGGCAGGAGCGGCCATAACCATGTGAGCCGTGTGGGTGTTCGCCGGGCTGCTCAATGTTCGATCTTCGAAAGAGGGTAGGCTCGCGCGAGTTATCTCCCCATGGGATTGCAGATAGCAGCCGGTGGTTTGAACGCAGTGATTCAGCGTGAGGCCAGCGACACCGCATGTCTGAGAATCGGCAGCACGCACTGGTTCATCCCCGTCGTGACCGCCCCCGTTGATCCCGGCAACGCGAACACCACCTTGGACTTCATCCGCCCCGCCGTGGCGCGACTGAGCATCGCCTTGGGACCGATCTCGGCAATCGAGATGGCTCGAAAGTATTCCCCGAATCCAGGCAACGTCACATCCAACATCGACTCGATGACATCGACCGCCATGTCTCGCGGCGTGATGCCGGTCCCGCCCGTCGTGATCACCGCATCGAGCGAATCGTCTTCGGCAAGCTCGCTCAACAGCTTCGCAAGCGGTTCGGAATCATCTTTCAGAATCATCCGTTTCGCGACGGCATGACCAGCTTCCTCCAGCAAGCTGACGATCCGATCGCCACTGCGGTCTTCTGCTTTGCCACGCGTGTCGCTGAGCGTGATCACAGCAACGCGAACGGCTTGAGCAGGATACACGTCCGGGCAACCGCACTGGGTATCAGGCTTGGGTTGATTCACGATGTTGCTTCCTCATCCTGTTCCAACAAACCGGCACGATGCTGAGCGTCCTCGAGGAAGTAATTCACATCGTTGAGATCATCGGCGTGAAGCACTTCGTAGGCATGAGCCGCACTGCGAGATCGATACAACTGCTCGCGAATGTTGATGTCTCGCGTGATCGCCGTCGCAAACGCGGAAAGAATTTCCAAATGACGCTTTCGGCTTGATTCGGGAGTGGCCAACAACAGCACCGCATGCACGGCGCGTCCATCGGGTGTGTTGAGCTTGATGCCTTTCTTGCTGATTCCCAAAACGCCTTTGACTTCGTTGTCGCCCGGTTCATCGATGATCGCGTGGGGAATCATCAGTCCTGTGCCCAAACAAGTCGTTTGCGAAGATTCACGGGCTCGCACCGACTCCAGAAATTTTTCTTGCGGCGTGCTCATCGGTGTCGTGGCATAAAGCAGGTTCGTGAGCTTCTGGAAAATCTCCTCGGTGTCACCATCCAAATCAACCATGATTCGGTTCTCTTGCAAGAAATCCAACAATCGCGGTCGATCCTTGCGAGCTTCGCCCGTTTGCGTCAGAGCGAACCGCGTCGCACTGGGGCCTAGCAACTGATTGATCGCAAGAGCCGACAAACCGACCGTTGTCACCATCGACTTGATTTCATCGGAGAACCCCGATTGTTCGCTCCCGACCAGAATGATCAAACCAACCGCGACGCCCCCGTGCGGCAACAATGACATCCCGAGATACTTGCGGACGTTGTCGGTCGCCCCGGACAAGCTCATCGCGGTGTAGGCACTGATCGATTTCGCAAACAAACGAGCCAAGAAGTACAACGCAACCAAACCGATGACCGGCGGTATCTGAGTGAAATCCAGCTTCATCCCCGCGAAGGTATAGAAGAGCGCAAACAACGCTCCACCAATCGAGTTCAGATACGCTTCCCCTGATCGCACCAAATCGTGGCGAGAATTGGTCAGTGTGATCCCAGCGAATGTGCACGCCAGGATTCCACCCGAGGTACCAAAGCTTGCCGCAGCCCCCCAAGCTCCTAAAACGACCGCAACCATCAACGGCCCAAGAAACGCGGGGCTGACCAAAGTACGAACCATCACGATCGCGAGCAGCGCGCAAGTCGCACCAATGGCGAGCGTCACGGCAAACTGAACCCCAACGCTCTCGAGTGCGTGAACCCAACCGGACTCATCCGCCAAAAACGTTGAAATGAAGACGAAGACCGCAACGGCGACCATGTCAATCAAACCGATCGCCGCCAACAACGTGCGAGTCAAAATCCCGCGTGCTCGCGCTTCTTGAATCACCAACACAGTGGTCCCGGGAGCACCTGCGATTGCAATCGCGGCGAACAACGCGGCAGGCGGCAATGACATGGAAGAGTCCAGCCACTTCCCGCCAAAGTACATCACGGATCCGACCAACGTCGGTGTGATCAATGCCTCGCCCAACAGCAGCAAACCAATCCGTTTGCCGGTGTTTCGCAAACTGCCAAAGTACAACGAGGCACCCACCGTGAACGCGATGAACCCCAACACAAAATTCATGTAGGGACCAAACCGGTCCAATGCTTGGGGATCTAGAACCGTGTCCATCCCCGGCAGCCGCAATTGACGAAGCAAGATTCCGGTAGCGATCCAACCAGTCACTTTTGGAAGTCGAATCAGCGCGAAAAGCTCTCCACCGAGCACACCGGCGGTAAGGACCACCGCCATGTTGAAAAGCGGATCGTCAAAGTGAAGGTTCGGAAAAAAATCCATGTCCTGGCCGTCGTTCGCCGAACGGAAATCGTCAAAGCAGCCAGGATACTAGAGAAAAAGCCCCTCTTTGGGAACGCGACGCAACGTTCAGCGACCCGTTCCCCCAGAGGACATCCCCAAGTGCCAAACTTGACCACCCCAACACCAAACCTCGTGCTCGTGCTCGTGCTCG
>NZ_DDGH01000083.1:106972-134831 GCF_002337565.1 Rhodopirellula sp. UBA1907
GCTCGATAGCGATAGCGATAGCGATAGCGATAGCTTTGTCAGAACTCCTCGATCACACCCCAGCGATCCCCGTGAGCGCCGACCCGGCTTATCCGTTCAAACATCGGCCAACCCAATCCCAAAAAAGAAAGCACCTTCACCCACCAACCCAAGCAATGCCCCCGCTAGCAAAACCATCCGCATCGCCTTGCATCGGCGTTCAACATGCAAGCAGACAAGAAACCGCACCAACACAGCTCCGTCACGCGTCGTTTTCGAATGACGCCGGCTTGATCATTTCGACGTGAATTGACGCGACGGACGAAAGGAATGCCGGAGAAACATCCTGCGGTGCGTTCAGCAAAACAGCGGCAAGTGAATCGTCCAAGGATACACCTGTGACCAACGAAATTGCGGCTGATGCGACCACTGGTGACCTGCTCATGCCCGCAGAACATGCCACGAGGGTTCGCGTGTCGCGAAGGATCAGTGATCGGACACAGCAAATCGCCAAACCGATCAGTTGCGGACAATTCGACCCGTCATCGTGCAAAGGAAAACGGCAATAGATGTGGTCGCGTCCAAGTTGTGCAGGCGTTTCGTTCGCAGCGAGATCAACAACCGCCGCGATATTGTGATCATAGAGCTGACTCAAATCGCGAGCATTGATCGCGTCTCCGACGAACAGCCATTTGTGTTGTGTGGCGCGGATCAATCTTGCGTCCCAGTGGTATGAACTTCAGTCGGACAACAATTGCAATCAACGATGGCGGCGAAGCCCGCAAGCAGGAATGCGATGATTCGGAAGTCTGGCACACCTGGAGCGGATTTCAACAATTCCTCAGTGGTCGCTTCGTATGGATTTGCCATCAGATGATTCTCTGTCGAATCACGGTTGCCGCTGGCGAGCACGGGCGCCGTGTTTTCCATTTGCCCCTCGCCACGCAGGGCTTTGTTGCAATGTGGGCCTATCCGCCGTCTGCAACGCGTCGTTTCAACCACCAAGCGATTGTATCCAGCGACCGCCGTTCATAGCTAGCATCTGGGTACTGCGTGGCGAGAGACTTGGACAGGCAGGCCACACGTTCCGCCCCGTAAACATCAGCGAGATAGTGGGGCAACTCTTCAACGCTAAGGTTCCAAGTTGACGCAATTTGCGTTAGCAATTCTTCGAGCGAGTAAACACAGTCAGAAACAAGGGCAGGAAAGAATCGCGAGCAATCTTTCTGATCGCCGTAACTGCTTGAATGAGTGAAAAAGTAGAGCAATGCATCAAGCTGTTCCGCTCGCGGTATTTCCATGAATCTTTTTTGAAGCAGAATCTCCCGCCGGTGGTGCCGGGGCTTCCGAACGGCCTCAACGAATCGAATTTGTTCGGGAGACAGGTCCATTGAATTCAGTCAAAAAACGTCGCCAATTGAGGGACCGCGACGAGGAAAGCTCGTTGGCGTGAAAAAGTGACCTGGCTGCTCTCGCGCATCGGAATGATTACCCATCGGGTCGATCAAATAGATGCCTCCAGCCGCGGTCTCTCCACATCGCAAAATAGTGCCCGACCAGCAATCCGAACAACCCGACCAAAATAGTTGCCCCCGCCACAAGCAGAAAAAGCAAAGGGGGATCAACCAACTGACTCGCAGCCCGAAACCGAGTGTGGCCATCATTCGATACTAACGAGAAAACGACCATCCGAATTCCGCACTGCAACCAAAAAGTCAAAACGGCAGCGACCGTTGCAACAACACGCGGAGAAACTCCCGATGCATGCGCTGACCTGAATGCAGCGTAAAATGTGCAAATCGCAACAGAGACGAATGTTGCGGGGCCTGTTGAAAGCTGCTGTGCAGCGAAAACGCCCGCAAAAGCGACGACCAGGAGTAGCAGGTCGAGTGTCCTGTAGGTCATGTACGAATTTCAATCGAGTAACGCACTGCACCAGCTGGCAGGAGCGGAACCACGCCTGCGCCAATGCATGCAATCACGATCCGCTCCTGCCGGTGTCATCCTCAGCGGGGCGAATGACATCCACCCAATCTCCACCATACGGGTGAAGGTAGCCGTAGCGAAAAAGCGCCGAGAGCAAAACCGGACCGACCAGAAAGACGGGGAGACGAACGTACCACTTCACCTCGAAGTCGAGCAAGAATTCGCAAACGAAGTAACTGGCAACGAGCAGCCGAACAAGATGAGTCACCCAACGTCCCCAAGCAGGACCGAGCGTTACAACAAGTCGGGTTGAGCACTTCGAGCAAACGAACCCTCGCGAGTTCAGCACCTTCCAAAGACGATGCTGCGTCATGCAAACCGGACACTCTTCACGGGCCCAACTTCGAGATCGCCCCGAACAAGAACTGACGACTGGTGGAGCATATGGGTTTGTCAACGTGCACGCTCAATTGGAAAACATGGTCCATCTTCGGGCCGGGAAAACTGATTGCCCATTGACAAAACGTTCACAAACTTAGAGCCAGCAATACGATGAAAATCCGACCCGCGAATCCAAATCCGTAACGCAATTTTCACGCAAAAGACTTTTCGAACTTTCAAAGCTCCCAGAAAACACACATCGGGTTTAGATTCACACCATCATTCACCAAGGCGGACTTTTCCGATCCGCTTTCATCTGTGAAAAGCACTACGCTCCGTTGTGAAATTCTACCAGACACCGAATATTGCCACATAAACGGCAACACCTATTGCTCCGATTCCTCCAATCAATCTTGCGACAGAACTCAACACTGCAACTCCACCAGTAACTTCGTTGCCGTACTTATCCTTTGTTGCACCGGTCTTCAATCCGACCACTCCGAAATACACCAAGGCGATTCCCAAAACGCCAGCGACCAAGCTGATGACCAGCGGATTTTCGCGCAGCCAGACATTGGTGGGGCTATTGCGGTCGGCAATCAAAGTATAGGGGGACATCCTGTTTCCTGTGTTGATCTATTTTAAGCGGTTTGAGGCTATGCGTCACCAAGCGGTGGCGATGAAAGGATTCGGAAGGAATGTCGTAGCGTCACCATCCAGTGGGCACACGCTGGTTCAGTCAAGCTGCAAGTTCAAATCCGAGCAAAACGTGTCAGGCTCGCATCGTCGCTTCGTTCGGGGTTGAAATCAACGGGACGCGAGTCTCCAACCTCGCCTTGGCATATCTCGAGTTCGTCGTTGCGAAGGCGTACGATACACAAATGCGTGTCGCCGTTGTCATCAAGTTGGTCCATGATCGTCGACGTCCCCTCAGACCTTAGAACGATCTTACCTGCCGATCCATTGACGGAATATCGTTCTCCATCAATCACCATACGCAGGTCTGAGTTTTGCATCACCATGCTCGGTGCGAAGTTCCCGTTCTTTCCGACGGAAACCATCTTCCATTCACCCTGAATGTCGTCTAACGCAAACAGAGACTGAATCTTGTCGCCAGGTTGCTCGCCAAAGGCGGCTACCGAGTCATCGTCCTGATTTTTGATGGCGTCGTAAACGGCTGCAACTATACCAGCGACGGCGATCAGGCCGAGAATAACAAGTGCTTCAAACATTGATTTAAAAAAGACGAGAAACGGAATTACATTCACGTAATGTCAGCGTGAATTGGAGCGAACCTGTGTTGGAAAGCGGCAAGATTCAGCGGGCCGCTTGTGTTGACCATCCATTTGTGAAATTTCGCAAGCTCGACTTCGTTGCAACCGACTGTCATCCGCCAAATCGCACCGTGCAATACGACTCACATCGGCCCCCAGTCACCCCAGCATGCAATGATCATCATAAATTCATTGAGGGTCGCAAACGCCCAGAGAATAATAGCAGTAGACGCGATCAGAATCACGTGCTTTTTCGTTTGTGTAAAAACAATTGGCATGAGCACGACCAGGACCGCAAAAAATGGAAAGTAAAATGTCCATCCTTGACAGAAGCCGGAGATCGCACGGTCTCCGCGATTGCATAGGCAATACACGTAGACTGAGATGTCGATGAATGCAAGCGCAAGTGTCGGGCAAATAATCGCAATCGCAATTGGGTCGTTTCGCGCCTCGTGCACAAAATATGTTTTGAATGCGTTCACGGACGGTCCTTCGCTCTTTAAATTTCTTGAGTGCCAGCTGATTTCGCAACATTCGTTTGACACGTCATTAATGCGGAACGAGCAGACGACGGTCGGCACGAAACTGAGCGATTGCGGACATCAATCTGCGGTGCACCGACAGATTGGGCGCAGGCTCTATCGAGGCGTTGACTGGTGCCCCGCAGGGCAATGAAATCGCGGTGACGCATGCGTCGCAATCAAGTATTCCAATTCGGAAACGTCACACCGCACGCGTGAAAGGTCGTCCATTTTAAGAAGCCTCGCAAACCGTTCTCACGTGGATGTCATGGTTCGTCGCTTGTTCGATGTGCGTCATGAATTCGATTGGTCAGTTGCTTCGTGAATTTATCGAAGTGAGTTCGATCCCCGAGTTGCCGCGCAAATTGCACCCGACACGAATCAAGCGATGAAGGAAACACGATCCATTCTTCGGTGCGGTGTAGCCACCCGAATATCAGCATGGCAGTAGCGACGACCAACATTAGTAGCCCTGCGAAAACTGGCATGAATTCGCCACCAGCAAGAGTTTCGGCAATGCCGCCCCAGATCCCAAGGATTCCAAGCGGGATGCAGATCCAACACCCAGGTGAGATCTTTCTCGATCGGATTGGATAAGGAAGAACGAGATGGAGGGGCAACGACTGCTCCCACTTCGTACCGCTGGAGCGAAACGCAGTGGTAACCGCGTTGTCATCGACACGGCCCCACCCCGCACCCGCATTAGTTCGGTACCTGTATTCGAGAACTGTCATACATTCTTAATGCGACGAACGGCGGACATCACGGGGGACGGACGAACCAATTGTGAGTAAATCAAAAAACGCGACGCGCGTTCTACCGTGCATTTCATAGTTTGCCCAGTATTTCCGCTTTCGGATCACGCTCATCAAACGTCACGTGGGGACAAGAAATTGCGTGGGCGATCCCCTGAGCAAGATGCCTCAACTCACATTCAGCACCAGCAAGCATCGCAACGATGAAGGTGTACGATATGTCGCCGTTCACGCGATGGACCATCTGCAGTTCTGAAACAGCATCGCTTTCGTCGTCCGTGAATGTAGCATCCGCAACAGCAAGTATGTTAACCGTCGAGATACGTACATGCCCTCCGTCTAAAAGAACCGCATTCTGAGCTCTATCAAACGCGATAAATGGCCGAGAGCGAGCGAGGACTGCTCGTCGGGCGAGCGGAAAGTAAAAGGGGCTGAGTGTAACCACGGTACAGAGGGCAGCGATCGTAACTGGGATGGGATCATTGTGGGCGAGATACGATGCCCGAACGATACTCGCGCAAACGAGACCAGTTACCAGTGAGAATCCAGCAAGCCGAAGAAACGGGGTTGGGGCAAAGTCGAGTTCAAATCCATCGTCCGTCTCGGCAACCGCGTAGTGATCGCTGTAAATGTATCCAGCTCGTGCACGCCGGACGAATGAGTAGTCGGAGACGTTGGGTTCGGTGGTCAACAGATCTCTTTGGGCGAATAATAGATTCAACCCTACTCAGTAGGGTCGCAAATCGGGGAATCGCGTCGTACGGCGCGAGTGACCTGGGGTGGCCGACCAATGTCACTCGACTCACTGGCGTGTTGGAGATTTTAAGCACTTCGTGATTCTGCGGCAACTTTGCTATTGGATCGTTCATCCTGAGAATACTTGCAGACTTTGGACTGTCTGTGGCGTCTTTGGACGAAACCAACGAAGAAGATCAAGCCTGCTTTCGAAGATCGCTGTGGCGGTACGCAGTGATGCGTGGAAATCGATCGTTGGGCGAGCGGCACTGCACCGCTCACTGCATTGCCGAGTCAATTCAGTGAGAAATTCCATTCGCATGTCCAGTCATCAGGACCTACTGCATCGATGTCTCCGGGGTCGCCCGTTTTTTCTTCGTCGCCCGTTTTTTCTTCGTCGCTCTTTCTTCCTCATCCTCTCTTCGATGGACGATACAATCGAGCCTCGCAATTTTACTGAGAGCTATCGATTCGTTTTGGAGCGGCAACATGTTTTTGAGAATGAAGTTTTTGCCGAAAGCGATGTTGCTCGGAGGCGCATTCTGGATCTTTGGTAGCTTCGGTCTGCTCACCGACGACCAAGCCCAAGGTCAACAATTCGGGCCCATCGACAGCTTGCCGTCGCCGATGCTGGACATTCCGCGCAGCCCGATCACAGGTAGTCCAGATACGTTCAACCCTAACGATCGTCCTGGCAGCATCTTAACTCCCAAAAGGCCGATCCAACTTCCGGAACCAAACTTCGGACCAATGCTGGGTCTTTCCCGCTCAAGGCAAACTCCCGACGATGAAATGCAACCACCCGCGTCAGCTGGTTTGCAAATTCGCGTCGGCGACTTGATTCATCCTGAGAACGAACGCTTGGCTGTTCGGGATGACGACGGGAACCGAGTCGTCGGACGGTATCTCGTGGGCAGCGGTTCGGTGCGAGTCGTGTTGATGCCGGACGGGCGTTTGAAGGTGTTTGACAATGCGGAAGTCTCACCGACTGAGGACGCATTCACACCGATGAGCATGGATGAAGTCCGCGATCGCTGGTTGGCCGACGAACGACTCGCCAAGTTTCAAATGAAGTCCATTCAAAGCAGACATTTTCTGTTCTTGTACAACACGAGCGAGCCGTTCATCCGCGCGACGCGAACGATTCTCGAAACGATGTACCCGGCCGTTCGCAAGTATTTCCAGCGAACCCAGATTGACACGCATGAACCGGAGTTCCCACTGGTCATCATTGCATTTGCAAACGATCAGCAGTTTCAAGAATTCAATCGAATGCCTCAGGGCGTGGTCGCGTATTACGACAGTGTGTTCAACAACGTTGCCCTGTTCGAGCAATCACGCTTGAACCAAGTCGCTCCGCAAGTCGCGGTGATGAATTCAATCTCCACCATCGCCCACGAAGGCGTTCATCAAATCTTGTACAACATCGGCGTGCAACAGCGTCTGTCTCAATGGCCGATGTGGTTGAGCGAAGGTTTACCGGAATTCTTTGCACCGACATCAACGGGCGAGGGTGCTCGCTGGAAAGGCCTTGGTGCGACGAACGACTTGAGAATGAAAGAGATCTTTGAGGACGTAAAGGCTGGCAGGCGGTTGGGGGACGGCTCTTATCTCAAACGGCTCGTCGAATCGGATGATTTTGACTCGCAGGAATACGCTTATGCTTGGGGCGTGATCCACTGGATGGCTCGCAAACAACGTGAGGAGCTGTTTGGATCGATCCGCGAAGCGTCCACATCGAAGCCGCTCGCCCACCTGACAGAAAACGCACAAACCAACGCTTCCTTCTTTGAAAAACACTTCGGCGACGATTTTGTCGAACATGAAAAGGATCTGTCCAGACACCTGCTTTCGATTCGGTGGGTTGATCCAGCGGAAAACCAAGTGCACTACTTGGTGGTGTCAGGTAGCCGAGTCACGCTAACGACGTCGCCCGAACGAGTCGACGAATTACGACGCTCGACGCTGCCATTGCGGCGGTTCCGTGTGCAGCGGTATCGCACTCGCACGATGGCCGTACGAGCGATGAACGCAATCACACAATGAAAGTGATTCCAAGAAGTAGCATCCGATCCTACGTCAAGTGAATGCCTGCGTCACGTGCATGACTCCCATGGTGAATCATGTTCGAGATAGCGTTGCCTCACGGCACGTGCTACCAGAGTGCGTGGCGCGGCGACTCGTCACACCGAACTGTTTCAAAGGCGATGCCCATCATGATTGAGACGCTATCGGCCGTTGCGACATGATCCCGGCCGTGCCGGCCAGCTTACCGCGATGGGCAAGCATACGAGCTATTCCGACATTTCCTCGGGGTCTTTCAACACCCGGTCGGCTTGATGAATCGCGTCGACCAAGGTCTGAAGCGCCGATGAAACTCGATTGAGAGTCGGTGCCAGATCGGCCAAACACTGTTCTTCGAACTGACGGGCCGGTTCGTCACGCCAAACCGATTTGGTCCGCTGCCACTGCTCCGCGAATTCACTGAATTCATGCCGCAGTTGGTTTTGTGTTTCCTGGATCGTTCCGGTACCAAATGGCCTCATCGCTCAACTACTCCGAAATGCCGTTGGGATTGAACGTTCGTAACATCTTGCGGCCCTTGTAAAGGTGAAACAAATCTTCGGGCTGCGGCGGACGCGCGCGGCCGCCGGTGGGCAAATCAATCGTTTCCAAACCATCGGTCACAACGACGCACTCCTTCTCGTTCCGCACCGCGGTGAACACCGCCGCCGTTTCATCCAAGAAGAATCCCAACCGGTCGACTTTCACCTCTTCATACCCAACTCGTTCCAAGTAGGTCTGCAACGGTTCAACGATCCGGCGTTGAGCTTCGTTGAATTCCTTCGAGGGCACCGTGAAAATGTCTGGGTGATCCGCGTGCCAACCAGCATAGATCGCGTAGATGTCTTCTGGCGGAAAGTCCGCGACATCGCATGAGATGGCGAAGACGGTCGGTCCCGTCAGCCCAATGTTGCTGTATTGTTTCTCGCCAAAGTTGTATTCAAAGCGGACCAAGAACACGTCGACCGGATCTTCAAAGCTGGGCCACAGCATCCGCCGAGAATCCACCACCTCGACTCCAGTCGGTGGCACGCCCATCTGCTGTGGCTGAGTCAACCACAACGCCATCTCCGCCTCCGCGATCGCACGTGGCTCACGGTGTTCCGCGTCGATCAAATCTTCCATTCCCAACTCATCGGCGTAAGCGATCGCTCGCAAACGAGCGGCTGGTTCGCCCGCCAATTCTGCCAAGCGTTCTTTGCCGGTATCGACGCCCAACTTTGCCAGAGCCCCCGCGGCCTCACATTGGACTCGGCGATGCTTCAGGTCCAAGGTTTTGTTCAACTCACCGATGGAGCTTTCATCGCCAATCAATCCAATGGCGTCGCACAGCGAAACCGCCAGCGCCACCGCTTCGCCCAGAACCGCTTGGACTTGTTCCACCTCGGTCCCAAAGCTGCGAGGGTCTTCTTCGAACTTGGCCAAACGTCCCGCAACGTGGCCGAGCAAAGCGTTCAGCGATGCAATGCGTCCCTTCGCAGGATGCTCGTTGACCAACCCCGTTCGAGTGATGTGACCCGCCAAATCCAAAATGGGTGCCGCCAAAGAAGGCTCCGAAATCGAATCCAACAGAGCGGGAAAAACCGCGTTGATCTGCCAATCATTGTGCTGCATCAACGGGCTCAGGATCTGTGCCGCCGCCATCCAACCCTTTGGCGGTGACTGTCCAAGCTGCGTGACCAAGACGCCCAGCGATTCCGGTGTCCGGCGCATCGCCAACAACTGCAGCATCAGGTGCCGATTGGAAACTTCCGGCGAAAGCGATTCGATGATTTTCCCCAACGCAGCGGGTTCAATCTCCGACAGTGGATCGCCCTCAGCCCTCAGCGTTTTCAGGTGAATCAATCGAAGCAATCCACCGGTGATCGCTGGGTCCGCATCCATCAAACGCGATGAGTCTTCCGCGAGTGCGTCCACCAACATGGGGCCGGTCAAGTTTGGATCATCTGCCAACTGTTTCAGTGCCACGCCAGCCTGAACCGGGTCGGCACCGGCAGCGAGAATCGGGTCAAAGGAGATTTCCGACAAGGTCAAAGTTCCAAAAGTGAAAGATGTAAAATGGGGCAGGGGAGGGCAGGGCAGAGCAGGGCGGTACGAAGTCAAACCGCCGTTCATCCGGTCGCAACTGCTGAGGGCTGCCAGAACAAAGTTTGCTATTCCGGTTTACGAATCATCCGAATCCGGTTGATACGTCAGATCAGGATTCACCGCATCGGACCATCCCAATCGGTCAATGTCATCCAGAGTCGCCCAACGATTGTTGCCCTGGTACAGCGGCGATTGATCGATCGGGCACTTGGGTGTTTCCGCATCGGCATAAATGTGCACGCCCTGAACATTGGGTTGCAACCAGATCGCTTCGCATTCGTCGCAGACCACCAAACCGTGTGAAGGTTTGTCGTCGACCAATCCACACGCACGAATGGAGCACAGACCTTGTTCGCAAATCGGGCACGAAGCAACGCTGTGTCGAACATCGGAATTGGAATCGGGGTGAGTCACAGAATTGACTTCCAAACAAGAACGGAATGATTCGGGTGGTGCCATTGAAGATTGATTTCAAAATGGCATTTTCGCATGTTGATTCAACGATGCGGAATGGGACCTACAGCGGAAACGCGGTGATCAAGCGATTGCCTTCCAATACCAAACGCACTCGGCGAGCCATCGGGTTGCGACTTCTCTGCCCGTCGCGTCCACCAACAAAGCCAACTCGTTTTCCCATGTCGACGGTGTAGATCGTTCGCTTGCCATCCACTTCTTTGGTCGTCCGTTGATTCGCTTGTGCTTTCTCGTACGCCTTGTCGATCGTTGCCAGGGCCCCTTCCATGTCGCCATCAAAGACGCCGTGTTTGCCGGAGCGATTGGGTTGGTCTTTGGTGTGACGGCGAAGATGTTCGAGGCGGTGACCTTCGGCACTTCCAGGCGTGTACAGCACACCGGCGGGAGAGAGAAACCGGTCCGGGCTGATTTCTCTCAGCAGACCGTACTCCAATTCGGACTTGTCCGTATTGGAGGCTGCCGACGGGCCCGACTCCGGATCGCCGCGAGTCATCTTGGACGCCAGAGGCCCAGGCGAAGAGCCGCGATCGGACGTCACGTCGGACTTGGTCGACGTCGCGTCGTTTTTGGATGTTGATCCGGACGTGGATGCCGGTTCACGAGACGAGCTCGATTTGCCGGTGGAATCGGTGTTGGATTGCGGTGAATCCACCGTCGGGTTGGAACGCTCCGCGACCGTTTCCCGCGAGACCTCGCTCGACCGCAGGGCAGGCAAGTTCCACCCGGTCGTTTCGTTGATGGTGGGGCGCAACAGCGAGTAGCCACCGATCAGTACAGCGATGACGATGCCGGCCGTTGTGGTCTGTTTGGCTTTTTTGCCCCCCGACCTATGCGGTCCAGAGCGATTCTCAGCAGCGTTCATTGGAATTGGGTCGCGGCTTCAGGTTCAGAAAAGTGCATCAACAGATGTCAACTTACCAGCCGATGCCAAAACTGGCCAACCTTGCCATTCCCTTTCCATCGGATGAGCCAGAAAACGAAAAACGAGAGCTTGCGGCGAGTTCAAAAGCCGGACTGATTCGGATGCCCGCAGCCCCGCAAATGCCAAAGGAACGGATCGCATGGCTCAGTCCGATGGTTTCAACGGAGCCTGCTCGGGCAGAACAAATCGGATCGCACCGGGCACGACCGAGAAATCAAAACACTTCGAATGCACCGGCTCGCCATCAATGTTGATTTGAAACTCGCTCTCCGATTCGAGTCACAACGATGGCACCTCATGGAGCCACTCCCGCTGTCATGAAGATCTCTGGAAGAATCCTATCAAACTTCGCTTCGCTTCCAATCAACTTGCCAGAACGATGAATTCGCACCTGAACCAAGAGGCAATGCCTACAATACATCGTCATTTCGATCTGTTCGCGATGACGATCAGGTCGCCATGACAAAGATCGAACGCACATTGGGCTTTCGGATCTGCCTGGACGAAACCTTTGACATCGATTCCGATGCCGGAGAACCTGTCAGCGAAGACGACCACGTTCTCTTCGATTTCGAAGGGAAGCTGAGCAAGGTGGTGGTGAAACTAGATTAGACACGGTGGGGACCAATCCGACCCTAACGCAACCGCAGGTTTCTTTTCGCATCCCCGGCTGAATCATTTCGTAACATGAACCGTGATCCGCCCACGGTTCCGGGTGACTCGAACGAATCTTTCTTTGCAAGTGAGCTCAAAATGCATGATGGCGCAACGTACTTTGCCTGGCTGGTTCTGGCGATTCTATTTTTTGTCGCCGTCAGCGTATTCGTTTGGCTTGGCTCAATCCCCAAGAAGATCGCCGTCAAACGCAACCATCCTCAGGTCGATGCGATCAACGCATGCAGTTGGCTTGGGATGGCATTGGGCGGAATAGGCTGGCCGATCGCCTTCATCTGGGCGTTGACCGATTTCCGCAGCAATCCGCTCGAGACCAGCAGCACTTCTAGCAACCAAGATTCGCAACCAACCCCGCCGTCGGCGCCGACGACTGAATCGCAGCAAATCACGGTGTTGAAACAACGCGTGGAAGAACTGGAGGAAAAACTTCAAGCCGCGAACAATCAAGGAGACCTCGCATGATTGCTGTTATCACGATTGTCTATATCGCACTTGTTTTATTGATCTACAAAATCCTGAAGGTCAAACCATCACCGAAGAACGTGGCGGTCATGGTCGTGCTCGGTGTTTTCTTGATTGGTGCGGTCGTCATCAATTGGAAATTTTCCGCACCGACTTCCAATCAACTGGTCGTCTCACGCTACACCGTTCAATTGGTCCCTCAGGTCAAAGGCCCCATCACGAAGATTCATGCGGAACCGAATGTTCCATTGAAGAAGGGCGAGGACCTTCTGTTTGAGATCCAGTCCGATACATATCAAAACACGTACGACCAAATCTCCGAATCGCTCGACGCTGCAAACAAGAGTGTCGAACAGTTGAACGCTGCGATCGAAGCCGCTCGTGCGGGAGTTGCTCGGGCTGTCGCTGCACAACAAGCCGCCGAAACTGAGCTGACCATTTCCGAGAAGTCCGAGGAACGACTTGCCGGCTCGGTCAGCAAGCTTCAGTTGCAACAACTGCGTCAACAACTCAATGCGGCCGATGCTTCTGTCGACCAAGCCAACGCAACGCTCCTGCAGTCTCAGCTGGGGATGCAGGCCGCCGAGAGCACCGCTCGCAGTTTGGAGGCCCAACTAGCAAACGCCAAATTCAATCTCGATCAATGCCGCGTCTACGCTCCCTCGGATGGGTTCGTGACAAACTGGATGGTCCGAGAAGGAACGATGGCGGTCCCAATGCCTTTCTCTCCACTGGGGACATTCGTCGATTCGACGCAGTTGATTCTCGTGGCAAGTTTCCCACAAAATTTGTTGTGCAATGTTCAACCCGGCGATCGAGCGGAGCTGACCTTCAAATCGCGGCCCGGGGAGGTTTTCACGGGTGCGGTCGAAGACATTGTCCAGGCGACCGGTGAAGGGCAGTTCGCAGTGACAGGATCATTGCCGTCGGCAGCAAGCCTTGGATCTAGCGGAAAGTTTGCGGCCAAGTTTGTGATGGATGACACAGAAGCGGCACAGCTACTGGCCGTCGGAACCTCTGGCAACGTGGTCATCTACACCGACCACGGAAAGGCGTTTCACGTCATCAGCAAAGTCGTCATCCGTATGAACGCTTGGCTCTACTACCTGTTGCCGTTCTAAGAACTCACGTGAGCCGTTTGGGCATAGTTCACGACTCCAATATCTCCTCGACCACACGTCCGTGGACGTCCGTCAGACGAAAATCGCGACCAGCGTAGGGATACGTCAAACGCTCGTGGTCGATTCCAAGTTGATGCAGCATCGTCGCGTGCAAATCGTGCATGTGAACCCGATCGCGAACCGCGTAGTAGCCATAGTCATCGGTCTCGCCGTACGTGATTCCGCCGCGAATCCCGCCACCGCCCAGCACCATTGAGAATCCTTGCGGGTTGTGGTCGCGACCGTTGCTTCCCTGAACAACGGGCGTCCGTCCAAATTCGCCGCCCCACACGACCAACGTGTCTTCCCAGAGCCCGCGTTGCTTCAGATCCGCGAACAATCCTGCGATCGGCAGGTCCGTCTTGGCTGCATTTTTCTGGTGACCGTTCTTCAAGTTGCCGTGCTGGTCCCACACCTGGCCGCTGCTGACCGTGATGAATCGAACCCCGGATTCCGCCAACCGACGCGCCATCAAACAACTGCGTCCAAACGAGTCGGTCGTCTTCTCACCGATCCCATACAGTTTCTTGGTCGCTTCGGTTTCCTCCGACAAATCCATCACCTCCGGCGCGGTGCCTCGCATCCGATTGGCCAAGTCCACCGCCTCGATGGCACCATCGGTCGCTCGGTCTCGCCCTGCGGATTGCACATGGCCGCGGTTGAGCTGGTTGACCAAGTCAAACTGGTGTCCCTCAGCGGCATCCAAGTAAGCGATCTTTCCATCGCCAATCTGACCGTTTTTGCCCACCACGGTCGCTTGATGCTTGGCGGGCAGGAAAGCGGCTCCGTAGTTGCGAGGTCCACCATGGGCCGTCGCGGGTGCGATCGCAACGTGAGCCGGCAAATCCGGATGCCCGGCCCCCAATGCATAACTGATCCATGCACCAACACTGGGGCGAACAAAGTTGTCGCTGCCCGTGTTCACCATCCCGACCGCTTGGCCGTGCGATTGGCCGCGAGTGTGCATGGACCGAACAACGCACAGTGAATCCAGATGCTTGTTCATCTCCGGCAATAAATCGGTTGCCCATAGCCCAGCCTCACCGTGTTGCGACCATTTCCAAGGGCTCGCAAGCAATGTCGGTTTGGCACTGATTTGAGGCGGCAACTCGAACGGCAAATCCTTTCCGTTGTCGGCGATCAACCGCGGCTTGTAATCAAACGTGTCGACATGCGACGGTCCGCCATGCATGAACAAGAAGATCACCCGCTTGGCTTTCGCTGGATGATGCTGCACGGGCGTCTGCACATCCGAGCCATTGGCCCACACACTCGACGCGGGCATCGCCGACGCGGTGACAGCCAACGCTCCAGTCGTCCAAGTCGATTGGACCAAGCAATCTCGACGGTTCAGTTTCATCAGTTTCGCCTCAATCCAAAAATCGAAATTCGGTGCTCGCAAACATCGCCGCGATCCATTCGCGATAGCGTTCTTCGTCGCTCGACATGGCCTTCGCCACATCGCTTTCCAACCAAGCTTGCAAGATTTGGTCGTCGACCGGTCGAGGGTCACGAGAGAACAACACGGCGCAGGCCCACCGGACACGCTGCGTGTCGTCTGTTGTCTCTTTCATCATTCGCTTCGTCGTTTGCATCGCCCATCGGCGTACCTCGGGGCTGCCGATCAAAGTCAACGCTTGCGCCGGCACGTTCGTTGTCGGTCGTTTCCCAACCAACAAATCCGGATCCGCCGCGTCCAGGTTCGCCAGCAACGGTGGAATCTCGGATCGAATCAATGGTAAGTAGATTGTTCGCTTCGGATCATCCAGCCCAAACTTGGTGGTCGCTTTGGAGTTGGCGTTGTTTTGACTGACCAAGGTCGCATAGCTGTCCATCAAGTTTTCACGACCGCTGGGGTCGAGCGTGCCGGCAGCAACCAACATCGCATCGCGAATCGCTTCCGCGGGAATGCGTCTGCGAACGGCCCGACCTCGCCATCGGTTTTCAGGATCGAGTGAGACTCGCGGGTCGTCATCCGAAACCATCGATCGTGAATACGCGTCGCTGCAAACGATGTTTCGAATCAAACGCTTCTGACGCCAACCGTTGCGTACAAAGTCGATCGTCAACGCATCCAACAACTCGGGATGAGTCGGTTTCTCGCCCCGAACGCCGAAGTTGTCGACGGTCCGCACCAGTCCTTCGCCCATCAGGTGCATCCAGATTCGGTTGACACTGACCCGCGCGGTCAGCGGGTGATCAGGATCGGTCAACCACTGTGCCAACTCCAACCGACCGCTTCCTTCCAAGGGTTCAAACGCGGTGGTGGATTCACTGAAGACCTGCGGAATGCCTCTCGGGACGATGTCGCCCAGATTGCTGACCTCACCCCGAATATGAATCGGGCAATCCTCCTGCTCATCGCTCGGTAAATCGGCCAGCGCCATCGCGGTCGGAACGGGGGGCGGAGCATTGGCGACCAAATCGGCTCGTTGTGACTTCAGTTGCTTGAGTGTCTGAGTCAACGCGGTTCGCATCGCGATGTTTTGTTCGATCTCCGCGTCTGATTCACCCGGGTCCTTTTCGCCATCGACCTGAACCCACTGCACGGCATCGGCGATCACATAACCATCCGTCCCACGGTTCGAAAGCGTGACCTGCGACTGAGTTTCCGCCTCGCAGTCAAACTCCTTCAGCACGCTGTAAGTGCCCGTCGTCGGAGGAACCGTCTGATTCAAAACCAGATTGTGAGTCTCGTCGTTCAACTGCACCGTGACAGGCAGATTCGACGCCCGATTGCCGCTGGAGTTGTAGTGAACTCGAAGCTCATACCGTCCGGCCTTGGGCAAGACCGCGGCAAACCGGATCGACGCCTCCCCTTTGTTTCGATTTTCGTCGTGCACATAACCTTTGCCAACAAACCCAGATTTGTACGTCGATTCAACCCAGTGACCTTCACGAACGGCATCGACATCATCGATCGTGATGCCTTCGAGTTCCGTCTTCTCTGCGAGAAACTTCAGTTCCGACTCGACTGCTTTGATCTCTTGATCGAGGCCTTGCAGCGATTGTTCGTGTTCACGAATGGACTCCTTGTGCTTCTTCGAAATCGGAAGCGGAGTTTTCTCCCAAGTGCTGACGTATTGCTGCGACTCACCATGCAGTGTTCGCGTGCTGCGAAAGATCCCAGCCATCGCGTAGTAGTCTCGCGTGGTGATGGGATCAAACTTGTGATCGTGACAGCGAGCACAACCAAACGTCATGCCGAGGAAAGCACGTCCGACCGTGTCGAGTTGCTCGTCGACCACATCCATCCGCAACTTGGTCTTGTTGCGTTCACTCAGCATCTTGGTGCCGATCATCAAGAACGTGGTGGCGACCAACTTGTCACGTCGATCTTCATCGGAAGAGGCCGGCATCAAATCACCCGCGATCTGTTCGCGAATTATCCGGTCGATCGGCATGTCGTTGGCAAACGACCGCACCAAGTAATCGCGATACCGCCAAGCGTCATGATGCGTCGCATTGAAATCGCTGCCGTTGCTGTCGGCGTAGCGAGCCACGTCCATCCAGTGCCTCGCCCAATGTTCCGCAAACTGCGTGCTGGCGAGATAGCGATCCACCAATCGCCGCCAATGTGCGTCGCTGGGATCCGCTTGAAATTGTTGAAGCGCTTCAGGATCGGGCGGCAACCCAGTCAGATCAAACGCCAAACGTCGCAGTCGCACGCTCGGGCTTGCGATCGGAGTTGCGGTCAATCCTTCGGCGTCCAAGCGTCGTTGCAGGTAGGCATCGATCGCGGAATCAGAATCAAACGCAACCGGCGACTCGCTCGAGCGAGGAGGCTGAAACGCCCAAAACTGCCGAGCTTGTTCCCAGTCGAATGACTTTGACTGAGAACTTGTGAGCTGTTCCTCTTCATACATCAATCTTGGATCAGCCGCACCATCGCGAATCCATTTTTCAAAATCTCGCACCACGTGATCGGGCAGCTTTCCCGAGGGTGGCATCTCGGAGGACTCGTACCGAATCGCCGCCATCAGTTCGCTTGCCGCGGGATCGCCAGGTCGGATGGACGGCCCACTGTCACCGCCAACTTCCCATCCTTCCTTCACATCCAAACGCAACGAACCGCCGAGGTCATCCGAATCTTTAGCATGGCATTCATAGCAATGCTCGATCAGAACCGGACGAATGCGAGCTTCGAAGAAGTCAAAGGATTCTTCGTTCGATTCATCCGCGGAAACCATCGCTGCACAACCGATGGTTAGCCCAAAAAAAGCCAGCATCCATCGAGCGGTCGGCCAACGATTGGCGAGCGAACAACATCGATCGCCGATTGGTTCAGCGATGACGTTGTCAAACAAGGGCGGGGCGAACGGACTCTTCATTACAGAACCGTCGATCAAAAGGTGGGGGAGAGGCGGGCCCTATAGGGTACACCATTCCCAACAACCGTGTGCCACGCGAGTCATCGCACCATCAATCCGTTGGAAACAGAGGTCAAAAGTCGACCATTCCGCTGCAAAATCGTTTCAACCGGCACGAGCGGGCGAACCACTGTCGCAGTCGCACAATCTGCAACCGGGGATGGCTCACAAAAGCCCACCTGCTCATTCGTGACCTAGTGTTTGTGTTAGCGACGTTGTGGGCTTCCGATTCGACATTCAAGAAAACGGCAAACCACGTGTAAACGTGGGACGCAAAGTCATGGATCCATGTTGAAAAACTTGGACTGCCAGACCGCCCTGGATGCTTATCGACATCGCGAGAAGATGTGGTTGTCACATCGAGCGGGGGGGATTTCCTGCTCACACCGAAGGCGCACACCATGCGGAACGAACTTGCCCTTTCAAAGCTACTCCTCGCGGGCCTGCTGGGCTTATGGGTTTCACTCACCCCAAGCGACGTCTCTGCAGACGATCGTAAATCGATCTACTTCATCGAAGAAAACTGGGAACTGACGCTGGGCGATCCCGAGCCTGACATCAATTCGCCACAAGTATCGTTTTTCGTCTTTCCGAACCGAGACGACGAATCTCGCTACTTTGAGTTGCAACTGAACTATGCCGCAGATGCAACCTATTCAAGCGGTGGGTTTCGCGTCACTGCCGCGGTCAACGACAAGGCGGTCGACCACGAACGTGGTGGAGACTTTCAAAACTGGTCAGCGAGCAACGACTGCATCCGATGGACGACCGTCATGGCCGTCAAGAACTCTCGCTATCTCTTCGCGATCAAAAATGGTGAGTCGGCTGATTGGGGAGCCTTTGGAGGCCCTGACTACTTGGTTGAAATGCCACATGAGAGCGGTGATGGCCTGATGAAATATCACCCCGATACAAGCCTCGCGAATGTCGACATCGGATTCGGAGCCAATCGTGTTCGTTCGATTCGATTGAAAAGTATCCGGGTCGTTTTTGAGGATGGCAGTGACCAAGTCATCACAGTCAATCTGACACCGACGTCGATCAATTCGTGATCGAACGATCGGATCAACGTATCGTGCCAATGCACAGTGGACGAATCTTCAGAAGATTATCCGTTCGTCTCCAACCATCGCGTTCTGCCATCATCCAGTTGAAATCAAATGTCATCCAAATCGATCATCCAACTCCGCTATTGCATTCAAGAGCCTGAATCCCGACGCGGCGCCGCGGGAATCTTTGGCCTCATTCTCTGTGTCGCATTGTTCACAGTCCTGGCGGTCGTTTCAGAATTTGCCTACATCAACACCGCAAGAACAGAACTCTCCAGGTCCGCCGATTCTGCTGCACTCGCGGGAGCCTGGGCGTTGTATGATGCTCGCGTCAACGGGGACCACGATGGCGTCAACCAGGTAAAGTCTTCGGCAGACCGAATCAGCTCCGCCAATCACATCGGACAAATCCAGGCTCATGTTGGCTCAGTCGATCACGCGGTCGAGATTGGATCTTACGATCATGCGACTCAAGTCTTTGAGCCAATGAATGATTGGGCGTCGGCCAACGCGGTCCGCGTCAATCTCCATCTGACAAACTCGGCTCATGGCGAACTTCCGTTGCAGCTGGCTGGATTGACTGGTCGAAAATCGCAATCTCTTCGTCAAAGCGTGACTGCAGCATTCCAACACAATATCAGCGGGTTCAAGCGTCCACCGAACAATGGAACCAAGATTGACATCTTGCCCATTGCTCTGGATGAGGAAACTTGGCAACTGGTCAGTGACAAACAAACTTCTGACGACTTGATGTACTTCAACGGATCGGTCGTGGAAGGAAGCGACGGCTTCCACGAATGCTCACTCTATCCAACGGGAACCGGTGCTCCTGGTAATCGTGGAACTGTCGACATTGGATCATCCAACAACAGCACCAGCGATCTTCGCCGCCAGATTCTCTATGGAATCTCGCAAGATGATTTTGATGCTTTGGGACGTGAATTGGTCTTTGATGAACACGGCGAACTGTCCTTGAACGGCGACACGGGAATCAGTGCGGGAATCAAAGCCGAACTCAGCTCCATCATCGGTGAGAAAAGGATCATTCCGATCTTCCGCAAGGTGCAAGGCAACGGCAACAACGCCAACTACACCATCGTGCGGTGGGAAGGAGTGAGAATCCTCAGCGTGAAGCTAACCGGCCCGATGAAGAAGAAGCACCTAACGATTCAGCCCACCCCGATGATTGCGAGAGGGTGCGAATTCGACGTCGCAGGCAATGTCCACAGCGAGTTCTTGTACTCTCCTGCAATGTTGGTGGACTGATCTCATGAAACGTTCATTGAAAGGAAGACCTGCCCGCCGGAGACGCGCCGAGTCGAAAGTCTCTTGGGAACAAGGCCCTCGCAAGAAGACGGAATGCACTGCCAGCACATCTCGACGATCGTCTTTGTTGCGTCATGGCGCTGCGGCCGTCGAATTCGCATTCATTGCCCCGTTGATGATCTTCTTGACCTTTGGGCTGATCGAACTTGGAAGACTCAGCATGCTTCGCGACAGCGCGATTCATGCCACCCGCGAGGGCGCTCGAGTTGCAATCAAGCCATCGGCAACGACGAACGAAATTTCCTCTCGAGTGGAGGAAGAACTTGGTTTGATGGGAATCAGCGGCGGCAGCTCAACCGTCGATTTCACAAGCGACGGTTCCACCGGAGTGGAATTGGTCACAGTCAACGTTTACATCCCAATCGCCGAAAACAGCTGGCTACCAAACACTCTCGCGATGGGACACACCAACATTGAAGGATCCACGACCATGCGGCGTGAGAGCAGCAACTGATTTTCAATTGAATTCCCAGGAGCTCGCTCACACGACTACCGCTTGAATATGAATGTTCGGCGTTGCGTCAACCAACGCCGAACATTCCTTCAAAACCCAAACTTCAATCTTCTGATTTTGCAGCTTCCTCATCAGATGCGTCCGACGGTTCCTCTTCGTCCTTCGCACTCGCTGCAGCTTTCTGTTCTTGCTGGCGACGCTCTTCTTCACGTTGCTTGCGTTCTTCTTCCAAAGCCGCGTTGGCTTTTTCCAAGCTGGCCTTCGCGCTGGTGAGCTGCTGTTGCAATTCACCCGTTTGAGCTTCCATCTCCTTCTTCAACGTTGCGACTTCTTGCTGAAGCTTTTTGCGTTGTTGCTGAGCGATCGTCTCAGCTTGCTGGGCTAGCTCCCGAGCGTCGTCAGACTGTTTCTCAGCCTTCTTGGCTCGCTCAGCTTGGGCTGCGACATCGGCTTTCAAGGCAGCAATCTGCTCTTCCAATGAAGCGACCTTCTCATTTGCTTCCGCGATCGCAGCGTCTTTCTCTTCCAACGATTGATTAGCCGCCGCGACTTCAGCTCGCAATGCGACCAGCTCGGTCGTCAACGCGACGTTCAGTTCGCTGGGATTGTCCATTCCGCCCATGTCGTGAGCAGTCATGCCACCGGCGACTGATGAACAGTTCGTCACCTCGGTGGGACACGCGGGAGCGGTCACGCACTTGGGGGCACAGGTGGTTTTGCGAAAACAATCGCCCGCGAAACCGGGTGCGGCGAATGAAAGGGCCAGCGTGAATGCGGCCGTCGAAGTCTTCTTCATCATGGTGTCGATCTTCTAAGGTGGGTCAAAACAGGTGGGATCGGAGAAGGTCGCTGCTATTCGCGACGTCTCCGATTTCATCCTAATTGCGACCGCCGATCGCGCAGCAAAAAATCCACCAAACCCGGCTCAACGAGGGCATCCCCTCAAAACAGCCCGTCTTCGCGAGCCATTTCGACCAATCGTTCCAGCTCCTCGGGATGTTCTTTTGAAACATCGTTTTTCTCCCCCGGATCAGACGACAAATCAAACAGTTTCCAACCATCCTCGTTGACAACTGGCTTGCCATTTCCGCTGCGTCGCTTCTTGGTTCCGCCGGGATAGTTCACCGCTTTCCATTTTTCTGAACGAAGCCCAACCGAGGTCGGGCCTTCGCTGCTGGCCCAGTACAAATAGCGATGCTTGGTTTGCTTCTCAGGTTGATTCAGCAGAGCGGGCAAGTAGGAAATCCCATCGATGTCTGCTGGAGGTTCCGCACCAGCCAACTCGCACGCGGTCGGCAAAAAGTCCCAAAACGCGGAAGGGTGATCGCTGATCGAATTCGGTTCGATCGTCCCCGGCCATTTCGCGATGAAAGGCACGCGAATGCCACCTTCGTGCATCGAACGCTTGCTGCCTTGAAGCGGACCACTGCTGTTGAAGAACAAATCGCTGTGGCCTCCCTCATGATGCGGCCCATTGTCGGACGTGAAGATCACCAGCGTCTTTTCGGTCAGATTGAGCTCCGCCAACAAAGCCATCATGCGGCCCATGTCTCGATCCATCCGAGTGATCATCGCCGCGAAACCTTTCTCTGGGTTGGGCCATCCTTCATCGGCGTAGATGCCATAGTCCGGCACCTCCATTCCGTCGCCATTCAATCGACCGCCTTCGTTGTTGGCATGCGGGATCGTCCAATGAACGTGCAATAGAAAAGAATCGGACTGATGCTCGCGAATGAAATCAAACGCAGCATCCGTCATCACGTCGTGCGAATAAGTTTCTCGTTTGACTGCAACGCGACCGCGAGCGATCGGATCGGTGCTGATCACGTTGCCGGGATAGAAACTCTGCTTGTAGTTTTTCCACAGGAACGGCGGGTAATAGTTGTGGGCATTGGATTGGTTCATGTAGCCCGTCCAAGCATCAAATCCATTGGCGAGCGGATGGCCTGGGTTCTCGATCTCTTCGGGAACATCCACATTGCCGAGCGCCCATTTGCCGACCCCACCGGTGGCATAACCAGCCTGAGATAGCAACGAGGCCACGGTCGGTTGCTCCCCCGTCAAATTGCGAGCCGCGTTGCCAATCAATCCGGTGCTGCCAACATGCTTGCCCGTCCACAGCGTCAAGCGAGAAGGGCGACACACGGTGTGTCCGGCGTAGTGATCGGTGAATCGAATTCCATCTGCCGCCATTTGGTCCAGATGCGGCGTCTGAATTCGAGTTTGGCCGTAACACCCCAGGTCGCCGTATCCAAGGTCATCGGCCATCACATAAATGATGTTGGGTCGGAGTGCCTCGCTGCTGACGGATGAATCGGCGTTGTTTGACTCGTCCCCTGAGACGATTTGGCAACTCACGACGATCCAGCAAAACGCCCCAGCCCAACGCGGGAAAGACCGGAGGAATCGAGACGATGTTTGAGATGGGACCAGCCTCGCGAGGTTCATATTTCGGTTCTAATCTTTGGGCATCAAGTGAGTTCGGCAGGGGTGCCACGATCCTTTTCAGATTAACATGCCGACGAAGACAATGAACGACGACCTAGGAAAACACGCAATGAACGCTCGGCGAATCTCCTGCACCACACTCCTGATGCTCTGTTTCAGCGTTGCGAATTTCGCCCACGGTGCAGACGAGGACACTCCACCACAGCGTCCCAACGTGCTGTTGATCATGGTCGATGACCTTGGGTATTCCGATCTGGGGTGCTACGGCAGCGAGATCGAAACACCCAACTTGGATGGCTTGGCAGCCAACGGATTGCGTTTCTCGCAGTTCTACAACACCGCCAAATGCCACTCCTCCCGCGTGTCGTTGCTGACCGGTCAATACTGCATCGCGGCGGGAGACACCTCGCTGGCCCATGCCGTCACCAGCGCCGAAGTGTTGCAAGCCGATGGCTACTTCACCGCCATGTCGGGAAAGTGGCACCTCGACAAACAGCCCACTGACTTCGGATTCCAACGCTACTTTGGTCACCTCAGCGGCGCCTGCAACTACTTTCGCGGCGACAACACATTCCGTTTGAACGGCGAACCGTGGATCGTTCCAGACAAGGACTTTTACACAACAGTCGCCGATGTCGATTACGCGATGCAGTTTCTCAACGAAGCGGAGGAGAACGTCGATCCGTGGTTCCTTTATCTCGCCTTCAACGCGCCGCACGCACCCCTGCAAGCCTTGCCGGAAGACTACGCCAAGTACAAAGGACGCTACGACGAAGGCTGGGACAAAATCCGTGAGCAACGTGTCCTGCGTCAACACGAACTGGGCCTGTTGCCAAAGACATCACAACCTAGCGAACGACCCGCGCACATCCCCGCTTGGGAGACGTTGACAGAGAAACGCAAGGGGTTCGAAAACAAACGCATGACGGCGTTGGCGGGCATGATCGATCGCGTGGATCAAGAAGTCGGCCGGTTGATCGAACATCTCGATGAGACCGGCGAACTTGACAACACGTTGATCTGGTTCGTTTCCGACAACGGTGCTTGCCCGTACGATCGAGTCAGTCAGAAGATCGAAGCCGAACCCACCCGTGGCGATGTCTCTTGGAGCGATTCCACCGGATGGGCTTGGGCTCGCAACTCACCCTTCCGGTTGTACAAACAGAATCAAACCGAAGGCGGCATCAACACGCCGACCATCGTTCATTGGCCAGCGGGTCTGAAAACCAAGGCTGGCAGCATCGAGCGCAGCCCGGCTCACTTGATCGATATTCTGCCGACCATCGCCGATGCCGCTGGCAGCACCATCCCAACGACTTTTGCCGATCGTGATCTGCGACCGGTTTCGGGCCAATCGTTGCTGCCGATTTTCGAAGGCGAAACCATCGACCGCGAGCAACCCATTCACTTGCTGTTTTCATCCGACCGAGGCCTTCGCGACGGCGACTGGAAGATCGTGAGTTTCCGCCAAGGTCCTTGGGAGCTCTACAACATCGCGATCGACCGGACGGAGCAGCACAACCTCGCTCACCAGAATCGTGATCGCCTGACGCAAATGGCCCTGAAGTGGAACGAAATAGCGAAGGAGGTCCTGCACACTCAAACCTTCGATCCCAAGTTCGGAGTTCCGTCAGACAACCCGGTCTCGATGACAGCCACTCACCCTGAGTGGACGGATTTTTCCGTTGATCCCCAAAACAATGTTCGAGGCGGCACCGGCCGCAAGAAGACACCCAAGTCAAAAGCCAACACCTCGAAAAGGGCAAACGGTCCCATCCGAGCCCGCAAGAACACGCAACTTCAACAACGCGAATCGGAGCTGCATCTAACGTTCACCGGGGACGATCCAGGAATCGCGATCGATCATTTGCCGGAGAACATTCCACCGGGCCCGTACCGATTGGCGTTTGATTTGCTGAGCGAAGCTGAAGGCAACGGCGAAGTGTTCTACACAACCACACCTGACCAGTCCCTACCCAAGGGCCAACACATCCCGATCGAAATTGAATCCGATGGACAATGGCATTCGCACACAATCTCCCTCGGTGGCGCCACCAAAATCTATCGATTGCGATTGGACGTCAGTGAAGGAAAAGGACTGGCTCAAATCCGAGGGCTAAGGCTGCTCTCATCCCAAAACGAACCGGTAATTCGCTGGCCAATCACGAGAACCAAAGTTCTGAAGTGAGCCTCGCTCGGGGCGGAAAATTCTTGTTTGCAGGTCTCGAGACGGGCGAACAAAATGTCACCTTTGGCTATGCTATCGGGTTCCCCATCCCACCTTGCAAACCCACCCCACAACGAGAAGCGATCCCTGGAATGCATTCCCACCAGAGCTCCCGACCATCGTATTCCAACCGCCAATCCGCCCCCGTTTGGCTTCGCATCGCGTTGACGGCGTTGGCCTCCGTGACCATCGCGACCGCAACCGCGCAAGCGGCGGATGTGTTTGTCGAAGCTGAGAGTTTTGACACGCATGGCGGATGGAAGTTGGACACCCAATTCATCCAGCAAATGGGATCGCCGTACTTGATCGCTCATGGACTGGGGCAACCGGTCGATGATGCGACCACCAACGTTGCGATCCCCGAGTCCGGCAAGTACCGGGTCTGGGTTCGCACGATTGACTGGGTTCGTCGCTGGGACGCGTCGCCTTCCCCGGGAAAATTCGAACTCCACGTCGACGGCAAAAAACTGGACACCACCTTTGGAACGAAGCACGCGACTTGGGATTGGCAGGATGGTGGCGTGGTCTCGTTGACCAAGGGTGACCACACACTGTCGCTGAAAGATCAAACCGGTTTCGATGGTCGTTGCGATTGCATCTATCTGACCACCGAACTGGACGAAACACCGCCTGCCGTGGACGACGTCTTGTCGCCGTGGCGTCGTGACAAACTGGGCCTTCCCGAGCAACCTGTCACCAAAGGTCCTTATGACTTGGTCGTCGTGGGTGGCGGTTACGCTGGCATGGCGTCGGCGATTTCAGCGGCTCGAATGGGATGCCGCGTGGCATTGATTCAAGACCGTGGCGTTTTGGGCGGCAACGGTTCCAGCGAAGTGCGAGTGTGGGCGATGGGCAACATCCGTCGCGGCAAGTTCCCTCGCATCGGCGAGATCGTGGAAGAGTTCTCTGACAAAGCCACCAAGTCACCCGGCACCTACGAAGAGTTCGGTGACGAGCAAAAAGAAGAGATCGTCACAGCCGAACCGAACATCGATCTGTTGCTGAACCATCACGCCTATGCGGTGAAGATGAAAGCCGACAGCGAAACCAAGCAAATCGAACATGTGCTGGCCTTGAACACGAAAACCGGCGAAGACCTGCGAGTTGCCGGCGACCGTTTCGTCGACTGCACCGGCCATGGATGGATCGGCGAATGGGCCAACGCGGATTTGGACATCACCGACAAAGGCCGCATGGGCATGAGCAACATGTGGCGATGGGACGAAGTCGAGCAGGCTCCTGAATTCCCCGCCACGCCTTGGGCGTTGCCACTGAACATGGACGACTTCCCGTACCCACGTGACCACCATGGTCAATGGTTCTGGGAAAGTGGTTTTGACATCGATCCACTCGGCGACGCCGAAGCGATCCGCGACTGGAACCTGCGAGCCGTCTACGGTGCGTTCAACGCGATGAAGAATGGTGACGGTGCCGCCGATCACCCCAACGCTCAATTGACCTGGGTGGCTTACATCGGTGGCCCTCGAGAAAGTCGCCGACTGCTCGGCGACGTGGTCCTGAACCAAGAGGACATCGTCAGCAAACGCGAATTTCCGGATGGCTGCGTCCCCAGCACTTGGTCGATCGATTTGCACTATCCCAAGAAAGAATACGCCACCAAGTTCCCCGAAAACCCGTTCATCAGCATCGCGGTGCACGACCGCCGCGTGGACCGTTCTTACGGATACCCCGTTCCGTATCGCTGCTTCTACAGCCGCAACGTCGACAACTTGTTCATGGCCGGTCGCTGCATCAGCGTCACCCACGAAGCCCTCGGCACCGTCCGCGTGATGAAGACGTGCGGCATGATGGGCGAGGTCGTTGGCAAAGCCGCCTCTCTTTGTACGCTGAACGATTGCACTCCTCGCGACATCTACGAAGAGCACTTGGACGACCTGCTGGAACTGCTCGAACTGCCTGGCAAGGCTCGCCGAAGCACGCCTTCCGCGACGATCGTGATCCCGGACGACGCGATGGAAAAAGCCGGCCCGTACGGCCCCATGTCAGGCTTGGATCCCGAGAAATTGCCCGGCATCGTGATCGATGATCGACAAGCCAAGACGACAGGCAAATGGGCCAAGGGACAAGGTCTCAAGGGCTACGTCGGCTGGGAATACCGCTACGCATCGGCCAATTCCGGCGCGACCGCGACCTTCCAAACCAAGTTGAAGGAAGCCGGTCAGTACGAGTTGCAGATCTACAGTGCCCCTCATGAAAATCGTGCCACGAAGCTAGCCATCACCGTGACCGCGCCCGGACAAGAACCGAAAACCGTTCGGATCAACCAACGCGACACGCAAGGCGGTGCGATTCCGGCCGGCAAGTACTTCTTGCCCGCGGGCGCCGAAGTGACCGTCGACTTCTCCGCCAAAGACTCGGGCGGCACGGTGCACCTCGACGCGATCGGATGGGTCAAACAACCTTGAGCCAATCCGAGGCTGATCAAACTCGATACCGACGCAGCATTACTCTATTACTGCGTTTCCGATTCCTCGCCTGTCACCTCTCCCCCGACGAAGTTGGGGGAGAGGTCGGACCGAGCGTCCAGCGAGATCCGGGTGAGGGGGCC
>NZ_DDGH01000083.1:135010-135347 GCF_002337565.1 Rhodopirellula sp. UBA1907
AGCGAGATCCGGGTGAGGGGGCCCGCTGCGTTCAAGACACATGTTTTGTCGTATAGTCCCTCACGCGAACGGCACTTCCAAAACCAACTTGAGAAAACGTGACTTGTTGATTCAAGCCAGAAATTAGCGGACATCAAAATCGCTGCCCCCTCAACACTCGAACAGTCCGGGCGAAGCCTGCCCATCGCAGACGGCTCTCACGAACGAACCACGCCCGGGCAGCGGACTGCTTGGCGAGGACGCGCGGTGCATGCGATCCGGATTGGAATGCTGATCGGGTTGCTGGCCTGCCTACCGTCGCCGCATCAACGGATCGAAGTGGCGTCTCAACCATCGC
>NZ_DDGH01000083.1:135498-163360 GCF_002337565.1 Rhodopirellula sp. UBA1907
CCAACGTCTGGAACCCGCCACTCGCACCATCGCTGACACCACGGACGAACACGGTCGCTGGGCGATCTTGGATGCCGACCGAATCCCACTGGGTTCCGTTGCCAGGACCTTGCCCGAAGCCAACGCATCGGTCGGCTATCGCGGACCAACAGAAGCGATGTTGCTCTTCGACCAGCAAAACTTTGTTCGCTCGATTGCCGTCCTGCAAAGCCATGACACCGATGAACATGTCGACGCCGTCAAAAACTCTCCCGAATTCTTGAAGCAATTCCAAGGCCTGACCTGGGGCGGCAAACTCGCAGACGGAAGCATTCCCGAGATCGATGGCGTCTCCGGTGCAACGCTGACCAGTTTGGCGATGGCAGGTGGCATCCTCAGCCGACTGGGCGTCGCGACTGGTTCACTCGTCTTCCCAGAACCTCTGACACTGGCCGAGGCCCAAACCTTCTTCCCCACTGCCTCCCAAATCCAGGGCGATCGCATGGCCGTGGTGCAGGACGAAAGCGGAACGAAACTCGGATACCTGATTCGAACTGGTGCGTTGGTCGATGACGAGATCGGTTACCAAGGTCCGACCAGCGCGCTGATCGGTTTGGACATGGAACATCGACTCTTGCGGCCCAAGATCCGGCACTCCTTCGACAACGAACCCTACGTCGATTACGTCCGCCAAGAACGATCGTTTTGGAAACGTTTCGAAGGCCTGACGCTGGAAGAACTCGCCGCTTTCGATCCTCCCGCCGAAGAGGTCGAAGGCGTCTCCGGAGCCACCATGACCAGCATGGCCGTCGCCTACACCTTGCCAAGGTTCGCGGCCGAATTGCTGGCAGATGAGGAATGGAAAACGCTCGGGCAAACGCCATTTCATAAACAACTGCATGCCCTCCAAGAATCGATCCAAACGACTCGACTGTCTGACGCGGACATCGCCACACTCGTCGCGTTGGTCCTGTTGCCGCTGCTGATTCGATTCGGAGCGATGCGGCAAACATGGCTGCGTCGCTTGTGGCTTCTTGCTGTCTGGTTGGTCATCGGTCTGTACGCTGGCAACTTGCTGTCGCTAGCCCTGCTGGCCGGCTGGGCCACCTCGGGAGTCACCTGGCAACTCGCCTTGGGTTTGGTCGTTCTCGCGATCGTCTCCGTGATCATCCCGCCAACGCGGCGGGGCAATCCGTACTGCAACCACCTTTGTCCTCACGGTGCGGCCCAACAATTGGTCCGCCCCAAAAGCAACTCACGTCGCAAGTGGAACCTCCCGTCGTGGCTTTCCAAGCCGATCAGCTTCCTGCCCGCGGTGACGTTGCTGCTCGTCTATCTCGCATTGCTGCTGCGTCCCGCCACGGATGTCTCGTTTGTTGAACCGTTCCACGGGTACTTGTGGCACCTAGCGTCTTGGTCGGCGATCGCATGGACGATCGCCACGCTCGCGATCGCGTGCTTTGTTCCGATGGCTTACTGCCGGCTGGGCTGCCCAACCGGTCGTCTGCTCGACTGGTTGCGACTGAAAGGAACCAGCCACCAAATTTCGCAAATGGACCTCGCGGTCGCAGGGCTGCTGCTGTTTGCGTGCAGCTATCGAATTCTCATTCGTTAGCCACGCTTTCGAAGCCAACCAATCGTGAGGTCGCCAATGACTCGGCGATTCCTTTGACCTGCATTGGCTCATTCGCTTCGAGCACAAACGAATCACTGAGTTGTTGCGAGACTTCGCCGGAAACCACGATTTCGCCCGCCAAGGCTCGATCGCACAACCGGGACGCAACGTTCACCGTGTTTCCAATCGCGGTGTACTCCATCCGCTGCGGCGTGCCGACGTTGCCAACGACAGCCTTCCCGGTGTGGATCCCAATGCCAATCGACAAACCACTCGTGTGTGAACGCAACGCTTCTTGAATTCGCCAAGCAACTCGTGCCGCTCGCTCCGCGTGGTCGGTTTGGTCCAGCGGGGCGTTGAACAGCACCAAGATTGCATCGCCGATGAACTTGTCGACCGTGCCCTCTTCCTCAAAGGTGCACCGAACCATCACCTCTAACAACCCATTGAGTTCTTCCAGAACGTCTTCCGGTTGCAGTCGTTCAGAAAACTGCGTGAACCCGCGAATGTCGGCAAACATGACAGTCACTTCGCGAGTCACACCTCCGACCACAATCGATTGCAACTCGGACTGCTGGACCAATTGATTAACCACCGCCCGCGGCACATAACGACCAAACAAATCGGTAATTCGTTGTCGCCATCGGATCTCTTCGAAGTATCGAATGCCGACTCCCAGCACTCCCGCCACCAAAATCGAAACTGGCGTGAAGGCCATGTCGAGAAACCATCCGCCGCGAAAGGCGAACGTGCAGATTGCAAGGTATGCGAATAACAACAACGCCACGCACAGCAACGCCCAACGCGCCCGGAAACTGGCCGCGATCACGCAAGCTAAGACGCTGAATCCGATCAACAGGGCAGGCGTCACGTACCATGCTGCCATTTGCATGGTGATGCCATTGAGTAGCGTTTCAATCGCGACGCCGGTGACATCCAGTGCGTCCGCCTGACGATCGCGAATGGGAATGTCGTATCGATCCGACGAAGGCACAAAAGACATTTCTAAATCGATCAGCACCGCCTTGCCGCGAACCAATTCCGGATCGAAATCGCCTTCTGCCAGATCGCCGTATTCCAACCGAGTCAGGTCGCTTGGATTGAACCCATAATCGACCCAAATACCCGCCGGTGAGACGGTTGGAAATTCGCTTCCAAAACCGATCCAATTGACCTTATTGAGCCCAACCTGGTAGTCGGCCAATTTTGGATTGGGTGTGATCGTCTCCTCTCCGCTTGCCAGTTGCAGCAGATTGCTCATCTCGGGAAAGATGTTCAACCAGTGCTGAACCAATCCAGCCTCATCAAGTCGCTTGAAGAAACCCGTTTGGCCACCGTTGGGCTGGTCCGCTAGCCGTTGCACGACCCAAAACGGAGTCGTTTCGCGAAGTGCGAAGTAGTCATGCATCGCGATCGGAAAGATTCGCGAATGACGACTGACCATCGTTGGTGACTTGAAACTCATCCCGTGATGTACGATGCAATCGTTGTAGCTCTCCACAACCTTGTAATCGACATCCAATGTCAGATAAACATCGCGAACCAAATTGCGTTTTGGAGCAACCTGTTGAATCAAATCCAAAGTCGGCCGCACACTCGCTTCGAAATCATCCGGATCTGTGCAGACCAAATTTCGCAAATCCGCCACCACTTTCGCGTCGGCGTTCATCAGGTTCTCGTAGAGTTTCCGGTCGGTCTCGAGGTCGGGCTTCTTCCCCAATCGCTCCGCACTCGAAGTCCCGAAGGACACCAACACCACGTTGCCTGAAAGTTTGCGTGCCCCCAAACGCGGGCCACCCTCACGCAACATCATCGCATCGCTGACCATCCGAGAAAATTCGAATGCGGTCTGCCCCCCTAAATACATCGCCGCAAAAAAGAACAACGAACACAGCACTCCGCCACCAATCGAGACCAATGGTCGCCACCAACGACGATTGGACTTGGAGATCGTTTTCATTGGTTCGGTCCCAATTGGCCGACGCCACTGATCGCATACAACCCAAACGTGGCCAGCCAATGGTCACCTTCGTAGTGACCGCTGTTGATGTAAGCCAATCCCGCGACCAAATGTTCTCTCGCGTTGGTTCGAATGGCGGCTACCAAAGGATGCTGCTCCGGCAAATGATTCGCGACTGATTGCAGATACCAGGCTCGATTGAGGTTCAGTCCGGCGAGGTGAACCAGTTTGCCGTCGGTGACATCGCTGACGCTGACCGGTGAGATCGTGCCATCGGTGAGTTGCTGCTTCAGCTTCGGAACAAATTTGTTCAGCCAGTCTGAAAACTCCTCCGGCGTTAGCACTCGCCGCATCAAGTCCGCCTCGTTCCACGCCGACGAGAAGAAGTCGTGACCGGACGGTTCGTACTGAACCGGGTAATCGATGTCGGTCAAATAGAAATCGCAAGCCCGCGAGATCACCAACTGTTCCAACTCGTCTAGGTCACGAGACCTCGCGTAGTCCAACACTTGCCCCAGCGCAAACCCCGTGTCGGGATGCTGGCCCGTTCGAATCGGGAACGTCAACAGCGGCAGGTAAGCCGCGATCCTTTCAACCAACAATTCCTCGAGCGGTTCAAGTGCCCCACGCCACTGAACCGCATCTTCATCGTCGAACGAATCCAACTCCATCGCCAAACGCAGAAACCAAGCCCAGCCATACATGCGTTCGAAGGACTTGTTCTCCTCGCGAGCAAAGAACTCCGCTTCGCGTTTCAAGTTCTCAGCCGTCAAATGCCGAGACAAAGTTTCGCGAATTTTGGTGGCCGCGGGCATCTCGGGATGTTGCTTCAGCAAACGCACCAGCACCCAGTGACCGTGCACACTGCTGTGCCAATCAAAACATCCATAGAACGCCGGAAAGTGTTCTTTGGGCGTGCCGATTTGATCGGGGTTGGAATAGACCAGCGACAGTTTGTTTGGAAACTCCGTGTCGACGCCATGCAGCACCAAATTCGCCCACTGATCCGCCATATCAGGGGTCAACGCAACCGTGGCGGTCGAGTCCTGTCCAACTGATAATTCCTCGCTTGGCGACTGCGTCCACGCTGCCGTTGTCATGAGCGAACAAAGGAACCAAGCGGCGAACAATCGGCGAAAGAATGGATCTTTCCAGGCAAACATGGGACTTCCTCGATTCGGCAGTGGCAACTTGCGACCGGCACCAAAAACACCTGTCAATCGCAATTCTTTTGCGGACATCTTAGCCGGTGTTTCCCATATCGGTGAGCGTTCACCGCGCATTCCCAATCTGCAAAAATCGGTTCGGCAGCGCCTCGTTTGGGTTGGGCACGTGCCCTTCTGTGTTGGAGGAACTCAATGATGAAAACAATGCATGAAAACGTCACGAATGACGCGTTGTGGCAGGAAATTCTTCATTTTCCGATTGGAGGCGAATCCGCTGACTGGACCGCGACTCCGCCCACTCAAGGCCTCTCGTTTTCACAACGATTGGCCCGGGAAAACGATTGGAGCATCCAACACGCCCGTCACTGCATCGACGAGTACCGAAGGTTTCTGTATCTGGCAGCCACCGCGGGTCACAGTGTGACTCCATCGGACGCGGTCGATCAAGTTTGGCATCAACACTTGGTCTACACCGAGAACTATTGGGTGGACTTGTGCCAAGAAATCCTGCCATCACCGCTTCACCACGGCCCGACCAAAGGTGGCTCCCAAGAACGAGTTCGATACCAAGACCAATACGAACAAACGCTTGCATCTTATGAGCGGGCATTTGGCAGAGCCCCAGTTGAAATTTGGCCGCCGACGGAAGAACGCTTCGCTCAATCGATCGCGTCGCTTCGCATTGATCGACGCAAGTTCTGGCTGATTCCAAAGCCGAACTTGACCGGCAAATCATTGCAAGGGTCGCACCTTGCGATCGCAGGATTGGCAGCGACGCCTTTCGCGGCGTTGTTCCCATTCAACCTGGATGGTCCCACCTTCCTTGCGTTGTACGGAGCGGCAATCGTCATCGGCTTTGTCTACCTGTTGGTTTGGTTTCACATCAGCAACGGCTGGTCATCCAATCCTTCCGCTCTTCCCAAAGTTGGCTGGGGACAACTGTCGATCCTGGCAGGAGGCAAAAAACGGTTGCTGCAGACAACTCTGGTGGCATTGCAAAAGCGCGGCATCGTCCAGTGCGATCAACACGGATTCACGATCCTTGATCGTGGTGCATTGCAGGCCCAGCATGACGATGATCCGGTTGCTGCCAGCGCGATGAAGGTGACCACTGACTACCTGGTTTCCAGCAACGCTCCACAATCCTTCCAGCGATTGCTGGTGGCAATCCATTCCACCGCGACCAATGCTGAATCGCAAATGCGCGAATCGGGGTTGCTGAGATCATCCGAACAACGCAAGCGTTTTCACGTGGGTGCGTTGGGGCTGGCGGGCATCTTGTTGGTCGTCGGTGGGCTCAGGTGCATGCAGGGAATCCAAAACGATCGCCCGATTGGGTTTCTCGTTTTGGAAATGGTCATCGCGACCGTCGGGTTCGTGGTCGCGTTTCACATGGCGGGTCGCGAGCGGCTGACCTCCTTGGGCAAATCGGTCCAAGAACGATCGCAGCGAAGCTATCCCGAAACGGGGCTGAAGTCAGCTCACCAAAGCGACGGTGGCGATGTGGATGAGTTGCCCTGCCTGGCGTGTTGGGGTCCCGCAGTGGCCGCCTACGTGCTCACCGATGCCTCGGAACTTTTCGCCAACGACATGTTGTACGGGGAAGAAATGCAGGCTGCCCAAAAAGCATCGAACTCGACCGGATGGATTGATTGGAGCAGCGGTGACGGAGGCAGCAGTTTCGACTTCAGCGGTGGCGGGGGCGATGCGGGATGTGGAGGCGGGTGCGGAGGTTGTGGTGGATGCGGAGGTTGAAAAGGCCTCCATCACTTGCCATGTGACCAGGCTGCTATCTTGGGAGGAACGCTTGCGGGATGCCGGTTCGGCTCTCGCAAACTCGTTCGTCCCATGCATCAGGCCACCCCATGAACCCCGGCGCCGTCGAGGAACCATCGACTCATCCATCCTTGCTCGAACGGGCCCGGTACGGCGACGATGAAGGCTGGCAGATGTTGGTCCAGGTCTACGGACCGATCGTCTACCGATGGATCCGCCGATGCGGGGCTCAGTCGGCCGACGCTGCGGACGTGATGCAAGAAACGTTTCTCGCGGTCGCCAAGGCTCTCCCGCGGTTCAACCTGGACCAAACGGGCGCCACTTTTCGCGGATGGCTGTGGACGATCGCTCGCAACAAACTTCGCGATCGCCAACGTGCCGACCAACGGTCTCCGCTCGTCCTCGATGGCGAAGCGTTGCAGTGGGCCGAGCGAGAAAGCTCTGATCCGCCCAGCGAACTCGCCGATGATGTGCAGTCGATTCAGAACCGAATGCTGCAAGTCCTGAGGCAATCGACCGATCCCAAGACCTGGCAGATGTTCTGGCGGACCGCCGTCGAAGGCGGCGATCCCGCGACGGTGGCAGGCGAACTGAACGTCAGTCGATGGACGGTCTACAAGGCTCGCGCACGGGTGCTGCAACGACTGCGAAAAGAATTGGAGGATTTTCATCGCTGAGGTGTCCAATCGCCGCCCAATCCAAGCGTTGTGTGGTCAACCAATCGATCCCTCGCACCGAAAGCCCGTCATGATTGCCACCAGCACCGATTGTCTGAGTGTCGAAGAATTGAACCGTTTGCTCGACGGACAACTGTCCAGTGAGGAGTTCGACTCGGCATCCAAGCACGTTGATGAGTGCGAGCAATGCCAGTCACGCATCCCGGAAAAGTGGGACGCGTTGTCTCCAATTGCCAATGCGGACTCAGAGGAAGATTCCGTGCTGGCTGAGTCCGCCTGCCAATTCGCGGTCGCTCAATTGATGACCGCAAACGTGCCGGTTCCCCATGCTGCCGCCGACCTGCCCATCGACCAAATCGGTCCGTACGAGATTCTGGGGCAACTCGGGCAGGGCGGAATGGGAATGGTCTGCTTGGCTCGTCACAACCGACTGAAACGGCAATGTGCGATCAAGTTGCTGCCACCTCACCGAGTGATGGAACCAGGTTGGCTGGATCGTTTCGATCGAGAAATGACAACCGTCGCGTCACTTGAACATCCGGGAATCGTCCGTGCCACCGATGCGGGAACACACTCCGACTGGCACTACTTGGTGATGGAATACTTGGACGGCATGGACGTCGGCAAGGTCGCTCATCGATTGGGATCATTGCCGGTCGCGGACGCCTGCGAGATCGCTCGCCAGTCCGCCGTGGCATTGATGCACGTGCATGAAACGGGATTGATCCACCGCGATGTGAAACCATCCAATCTGATGCTCACGCGAGACGGAACCGTCAAACTATTGGACCTGGGTTTGGTTCTGCCGGGCGATGATCCACTGGCCACCGACGACCGACTCACAACGGTGGGACACCTGATGGGCACCTTGCCCGCGATGTCGCCCGAACAGTTGCTCGACAGCCGAAAAGTCCAACCAGCGTCGGATATCTATTCGCTCGGCGCGACCCTGTACCGTCTGATCTCAGGCCGTTGGCCGCATGCGAACGAAGGTGGCTTGGCGGCACGAGTGTTGGCGATCACGGGCGAGTCCAATCGATCGACTCCGCTTCCGCTGAGCAGTTTGGAACCGTCGGTCGAAACAGAATTGGAATCGTTCGTCGGTCAGATGATGCACCGGCAACCCGACCAGCGTCCCAGCGGATCAATCGTTGCCGAGCGACTTGCGACCTGGTCCGGCGAAGCCAACTTAACAGCGTTGCTTCAGCGAGCGGAATCGACACCTGCATCCGACGCACCGATCACACCATCGCTCCCACTGGCAACGAATCCCGCTTCACCGCCACCGGGCATTGGCAAACATACTTGGACCGCATGGCTGGGGCCGTTGGGATGGTTCGCGGCAGCTATCTTGCTGGCAACGGTCGTGATTCAAATCAAAACCGACAAGGGTCTGGTGACGGTGACCACAGACGGCAAAGACACGCAGGTTGCGGTTGAAAAGAACGACGAAGATTCAACGGAAGAAACCGTATTACCCTCCGCCGAGAAATCGCTGGCGATAGGTCTCGAATCAACTGACGGCGAGAAGATTTATCTCGGCGAAAATCTCGATTATTGGCTGGGAGTCTTCCGTCGCGAACAACAAATGGAACGTATCGGCCAAGCCATGCGAGCGGTTGAGTTGCTGTCTCGCAACACGTCACGACGCGCCGAAGCGGCAGAAGTCACACTGCAACTAACGAGTCGGTATGGCACAATACGTATCGATGACAACCCAGCTCAAGCCGATACCGGCGCCGGTGGTCAATGGCTCGTTAATAGCCGATTCATGGGATATCTGGCCGAGGTTTACCCACTCTACTTTCCGGCCCCTGGACTGTTCATCCTCGGAGATTCATTGGAGAAGGGAAACGCCCAATCGCAACTCGCAAGCGCTGAATTGCTGCACCGCTTCATCAGCGGGCAATACGATCAATGGGAATTCCCACTTAACAGAGAGTCCGTTCGATCCTATTTGTCAGCGGCAAGCGATTCATCAATCGGCCAAAACTCCATTGAAAAATTGCTCGTGCAAATTGGCGAAGCGGTTCAGGACCTTCAGCCACTGGCATCCCAGTCGATGCAAAGAAACGCCACAAATTATTTCTTAACGCTCGCTGATGAAGCTCGTACGGCACGTCAAATGGCCTGGGGCTCAGCCGTTCGAATCATTGAAGAGTCGGGCCCACATGTTTCGCCTCCAGACTGGATCGCCGAATACGTCCAAGAACAGGTCGATGAGGCGGTAGCTGATTACGAACAACGTGAGATCAATCCCGAGACTGAGCAGACCAAGTGGGATTACAGCGATCCCAATGCACCCTACGGTTTTTCTTCGGGTGGATTCGGTGGTGGACCTCAAATGATCACCACGCCGGCCATCCCTGACTGGCTTTTGTCACGTGAACTCTTCCTTTCGGCAATCGACATGCGAAGGGAAGGTCGACTCGATTTGCCTATCCAGTTCGCAGCGGAGACGCTGGCCTATCCGCGCTTCAACTGGTACTCGATGGACGATTCGTCCCTCAACGACTTGGTTCAAGCCTTGGCGACGATCGATCCCGATGCTCCTTCCCTGATCGCCTTTCATCTCGACCGAAGCTTCCAAGAAATGGATCGACAATACCAAGCCAGCCAGAATGCCGAATGGCTTCGCCCTCTGACGTTTCTTCGCCAACGTCTCCAGGAAGGACTGGCATCCGTCTACACCACTCACGTCGAACAACCCAAACAGGCCCACGATCGACTCGAGCGTCTGGTCAAGTCATTGCCCAATCTGTCGATGTACCAACAATCAACCGACGACAACAAAGACTTCTTGCACGCCATGCTAAACGACCTCAAACAGCGATTCGAAAGCGAGTGACGGCGTCAGTCTGGATCTCCCCGACGAAGACTGTTTCAGGAACACTAATCGGCGCTAATCGCACACTAATCTCCGAGACAACCACGCCCAATCCCCAACGATTAGTGTGCGATAAGTGAAGATTAGTGTTCCCCTCCCTTCCGCCATTTCACCTCATGAGGTGTCCCACGAGCAGCACTCGTGAAGTACCAAACAGCGGCAGCCCCACCAAGCGATCACACCTCTTGCACACGCTTCAGATAGCCTGCCGGATGAATTTGAAGAACACTAATCGACGCTAATCGCACACTAATCTCCGGGGCAATCCGCCCCAATTCACAACTATTAGTGTGCGATTAGAGAAGATTAGTGTTCCCCCCAACTCCACCATCTCAACGGCTTCGTTGGGAATGCAAATCATTGATCACGAATCGCTTCCATTCCAAATCACCCTTCTTTCCAAAGTTGATGAGGTAGCCAACTCGCTTCCGCGCGATTCGCATGTAATTGAACAACTGAGCTTCATGATCAGAGCAAAGTTCTTTCAAAGCCTTCAGTTCGACTACGATTTCACCGAAAACCAGCAAGTCCGGTCGGTACTTCGGAGTCAAAAGATGCTGCTTGAAGTACACACTCAATTCAGATTGGGCGACAAATGCGATCCCTCTCAACCCGAGCTCGACTTCCAAAGCTGACTGATAAATTCCCTCAGCCATTCCATAGCCAAGTTGGTTGTAGACCTCGAACGCGGCCCCCATCAGGTCGTAGCCTTCTTGCTTGAACATGAACCCCACCTGGAACTGCGGATTGTAAGAATCCCCTGGCCCTCGAACCTCAAGCGTTCGCTTGCAGGCCTTTGGTTCGAAGCCTCCACGTCAATCTATCAAATCACCCGACTTTACTCTGGGAGCACCATTTTGAGTTGCTCGATGGCGGTGGGGGACTCGACAGACAGAGCGGTTGGCTCTTGAAGTGGCAGGGTCACGGATCCGTCGCCTCGGATGACCATGGAGTTTGTCCAGGGACTCGCGGGCAAGAACGCTTTGGCAAGTTCCACCCCAGGGTCATGCCCGCCAATTTGAAGATCGACCGAACGATCGCCGGACGTTCGATGGCCAATCCCCACCAATCGAATCACGGGAACCGAATCACCCCCATCGTCAGACATCATCGACGCAAGCGATTCATTAGTCCGCCATGCATGAACGCTTCGCAGCGTCGCGGCGGGATCCAAGGTCACGCAAACACACCGAGCCGACTCATTGCGACGGCGGGTGATTCGCGCCACCATCGCGGCGGTCATCTCCGCTTCGTCCGTGTCAAACGCTCCGGGACCGATCACGATCGCTGCGTACTGGCTATCAAGAAAATGGTTGGCCCGCGCTTGAAACTCGGAACCTTCCTCGGTCTCATCCGGGTGCTCGATTGCGTGATGCATCCGGCCCGCGAAATCAGCGGTCCATCGCTCCCAACGCTTCAACTGTCGTTTGCCAATCGTTGCGCCGGAACCCGCAGACTCCAGACGCAGCTTCTCTTCCAAACGAGGCCAAGCCGGATCGACTTCGCCGATCAACCAAACCAAATCGGCATGCGTGACGACTTCGGACAGCGTCGCCGCAACAATTCCATCTCGAGGTGTGACCGTTCCAATGGCCTGGACCGAAGGATCCGTTTCGATTTCGACTTCGATCGCACCGTCGGATTGCCACTGGACCAACTGCCGAGCCGCAACCAAATCCACTCCCGACGTGATCACGCGTATGGGTTGTTCGCCGGCAGCGATCCGGGCCAACGTCGCCTCGTCCGCGCGAGCCACTTGGTTCATCAACGAACCGGCGGACTCAGCGATCTCGCACCCGTTTGCTTGAACCGATCCGTCCGTGTTCACCACGACATCGTCGCAGTGCAGCGGACACAACGGGCAAACAACACGAGAGGTTTCGGTCACGAATCCGTTCCACCATCCTCGGCTGAGAAATCATCTCGCACCGAGAGTTCTTTCACGGCTTTGACCAACTCAATGGCATTCTCAACCGGAGTTTGTTGCAGCACGCCATGACCGAGATTGAAGATGTGTCCGGGTCGACCGCCGGCCTTGTCCAAAACATCTTGCACAGCCGCGCGGATGGTCTTGGCATCGGTCAGCAACACCGACGGGTCCAAGTTGCCTTGAACGGAGATGTCATGCCCGACGCGTTTCCAAGCCACGTCCAGTTCGATCCGCCAATCGACTCCCACCACCGTGCGGCGATCGCCTCGCAGCAGAGGCAGCAACTCCGGATTGCCGGTTGCAAAGTTGATCAATGGCACGCCGGGAGTCACGCCTTCCAAGATGCGTTTCATCCACGGCAAAACGAATTCGCGGTAGTCGCCCGGCGACAAACAACCAGCCCAACTGTCAAACAATTGCACGCACTGGGCACCTGCGGAGATCTGCTCGTTCAAGTAGACGATGATCGCGTCGGTCAACCGATCCATCAGCGCGGCCCAGCCACCATCGGCGGCACGCATCAAAGCTTTCGTGCTGCTGTATTGTCGACTGCCACCGCCTTCGATCGCGTAACTGGCCAGCGTGAACGGAGCTCCCGCGAATCCGATCAACGGGATGCCTTCGGGCAGGTCCGCTCGCGTTTGCTTGACCGTCTCATAAACGAAGCCAAGGTCCTGCGGGTTGTCGAGGCCTTTGACTCGATCCACGTCCGCCGCCGAACGAACCGGGTTGTGAATGACTGGGCCGTCACCTTTGACGAACTCCAAATCAAATCCCATCGGGACCAAAATTGGCAACAAGTCCGAAAAGATGATCGCCGCGTCGACATCCAGCTTTTCGACCGCGGTGCACATCACTTCGCTGCACAACTTGGGATTGGCGCAAAGTTCCAAAAACGTTTGCTGCGAACGAACTTCGCGGTACTCCTGCATGTAGCGACCGGCCTGCCGCATCATCCAAACCGGTGTGCGGGGCGTGGGCTCACCGCGACAAGCACGCATGAACAAACTGGATTGAGAGGGGTGATCGTCGATGGCGGGCATAGGTGTCTTGCTAGCAGAAATGAGATTGGAATCATCCGCCCGCACCGTGACAGAGGCAGACGATCCAGAAGTGGGCGATTTGGAACGGACTTCGTCGACCAAACGTTTGGCATCGCGAGCTGACTCGCTGACGAGGTGCCCCATTTTGGGATGCGATGGCTCCATCGCGATAGCCAGATCATGCTCTCGCAACATGTCGCTGGTCGTGGGACCGATCGACACGATCGCGGTCTTGGACAAACCGTCGCGAAGCGAATCGCTGACACCAAGCTCCTCGGCCATGCGGAGCATGTTGACGACTTGATGAGCACTGGTGACCAGCAAGATGTCTCGTTCGCCTTCGGCCAGCGCCAGCGTGTTCGCCTTCAGCGGCTGAGTGTCTTCGGGGAATTCCCAGCCGTAGACTTTGACCGATTCGGCGATTGCACCGCGAGCTTCCAAACCGGCGATCAGTTGTTTGTTGCTGACGCCGTACTCCTGAATGCCGATCGTTTGGTTCGCAACGGGAATCCCTGCGTCGATCGTTTGCAGCAACTCACGCCAAGTGTTTGGTTCGGGCACACGGTGAGTCGGCTTCAGCCCAAACTCACGCATCACCGCCACCGGTTTCGGACCGCGACAGATCGTCGTGATATCGCTGAGAGCATCGAGCAGTCGTTGCTGTTCGACATGCTTCTCGGTGGCTTTCAGCAGATACCGAAATCCAACGCCGGTCATCAGGATCACGATGCCGATGTCACCGGTGATGATGCGATAGGCGAAGTCAATTGCTGCCCGGTTGGGCTCAATCGGCACCTCCCGCATCGATGGGCTAACGAAAGCTTCGCCACCGAATTTGCAGATCAGCCGCGTCATGTCGTCAGCCCGTCGGCTCTCGAGAGCGGCCACGCGAAGGCCGTCAAAATTGTTAGTTGTCGCAGCCATGCGGGCTTGGAATCCGAAAGGGGGTGGGGCAAATCGAGTCGGCAGAAAGCGGGAAGGGAAGATTGTAGAGATTTTGCGTCGCGTTACGATGACGGCACACCGTCTTTCGCCTTTCCCTCAACAGCTTCTTTGCATGCCTCGCGCCGCCCTCCGAAAACCCAACCCCGCATTGGACCTGGATTCCTGGCTGAAAACGCCCGAGGATTTACCAGCGACGATCAACAGCCAAACGCTGTTCGGCAACGACCAGCCGCTAGAAATTGAGGTCGGCAGCGGCAAAGGGTTGTTCATTCAAACCGAATCCGATCGTCGCCCCGAACACAACTACTTCGGGATCGAAATCGCTCGCAAATACGCCGCTCACGCTGCCGCGAGACTGGCCAAACGCGAGCGAACCAACGCGAAAATGTTGGCGGGCGACGCAACGCCGCTGTTCGCAGTGACGGACGAAGGCAAACGAATCGAGGATGGATCACTCGATGGAGTGCACGTCTATTTCCCGGATCCCTGGTGGAAAAAGCGACATCGCAAACGCCGCGTTCTCAGCCATGACAACATTCTCAACTTCAGCCGCTGCCTTCGCGTCGGAGGCCGACTGCACTTCTGGACGGACGTGCTGGATTACTTTGAACTGACCGTGGAACTGATCGCGGAAATCGCACCGGAACTCGGCGTGCCGTTGCCGGAAACGCAGCGAGAATCCACGCATGACTTGGACTTCCACACCCACTTCGAACGACGCAGTCGCAAGATGGGCATCCCGGTTTACCGAGTTTGCTACCGCAAACGTTCGTAGCTTGCACGCTGAATTTGTACGTTGGGCTTCCAGGCCCGACGGAAGAGATGGTTTCGTCGGGCTTGGAAGCCCAACATACGCTTCGAAAGACATCAGCTAAGGCCAGCTCGGCTTGCGTTTTTCGAGGAACGCGGAAACACCTTCGGCGGCGGATTCCGTCGTGCATGCCGACGCGCTGTCCGCAGCCGCCGCGGAAATCTGGGTCAGCAAGGCTTCACCAACGCTTTCATTGAGCAATCGCTTGGACGCTTGCACCGCTTCGGCGGGTCCTTCGCTGCAACGAGCCGCCCACTGGCTGGCCGCCACCCAAACTTGATCCGACGCCACCGGCGATTGGCACAGCAAATTCAATCGCTGGGCTTCGTTCGCATCGATCGTTTCACCAGCCAAAGTCAGCCTGGCAGCGGCCGCCGCACCGACTCGGAACGACAACAACGCGGTCGTCACTCCACCGACCAGCCCCCGTCGAGCGGCATCGGCGGCAAAGGTGGCTCGATTGCTGGCCACGCACAAATCGGAAGCCAACATCAGCGCGAACCCCGCCCCGATCGCCGCTCCATCCACCGCCGCAATGATTGGCTTTGGGAACCGCAGCATCTTCTCGCAGGTTTCCGAAACCGCTCGCCAATATTCGAACCATTGCTGCATCCGTTCCGATTCTGGCAAGTCGGCGATCTGTTGAAAAACTTGCAGGTCGACTCCCGAGCAAAAATGATCGCCTCGCGATGACAGAACGACCGCCCGTGCCCGTTTTTCTTGGTGCACATCGCCGAGAGCTTCGTTGAGATCAAACAACAATCCGGGACTGAGAGCACCATGCTTTTCCGGCCGGTCAATCAAAACGGTCGCCACGTTGTCGTGAATTCGAACATCCAGATGTTGCATGGGAAAAGCCTGCGGGGAGAAGCCAGTTGGGGAAACGTCGTACGGATCGATTCAATCCAGCAACGACAATTGTTCGGGAGATTGTGGAGGGCGGGGCAGGGTGAAGTCCACACCCGGCATCGCATCGGCCAATTTCGCTAGCAACGACTCAGCAAACTGCGGTGCCAAGCGATCATCAGGCGTGTGCGTGAACACGATCGGTCGCAAACCCGCCTTCAGCCAGCCGACCAAGATCGGCAGCCACTGATCCAAGAATGTATCGGCAAGCTCGACGCGATTGCGTCCCACGATTCGCAACATTGGCCGCTGGGCCGTGACCGTTTGTCGGACTGGCGTTCGCGGCTTTCTCGCCTGTGACTTTTCTTCGATCACATCTTCAGGCGGTGATTGGAACAGAGGCCGGCTATCAAATGTGACCTTGTCGATCTGAAGGTCACGCAGCAAATCGTTCACGCGTGCCTCGTTGTCCGCCGAATCAAACCAATCGTGATGCCGAAGCTCCACCGCCCACTGCAATTCACGCGGCAAACGGCGAAGAAACTTCGCCAGGATGGGCAATCGATCAGGGCCAAAGTTTGGCCCGAGTTGCAAAAACGTCGGTCCCAACCGATTGGCTTTTGCAATCACTCGCAACCGAGCCAGAAATTCTCGCACCTCGTCGTCGCAGTGCTGCAGCATGCTGTCATGCGAGATCCGCTTGGGAAACTTGAAGCAGAACTCAAAACCATCGGCCGCTTGCTCGGCCCAGCCGCGAAAAGTTTGCTCACCTGGGACAGCATAAAACGTGCTGTTTCCTTCGACCGTATTGAACGTTCGCGTATACCACGAAAGCCACTCCGTCCGAGGCGTCTTTTTGGGATAGACCAAGTCGCCCCATCCGTCGCAGGACCAAACCGGAGCACCGATCGAAATCGGCCAAGACGGTGACGAAAATGTTTCGTTGGGCTGTTTCACGCGGCGAGATACAGGCGTCACGGTTGAGGAGGCAGTGGAAAGAAAATCATCAGAACCAGAGTAGAGCAATCGTCCGACAAGCAGGGCGTTTTCCATGTGAAATCCGCTTGCCATGACGAAGAAAACTGGGGAACATTTCATCGCCAGACGAAAAGAGATCATTCAGAAGCCACGCGACTGACGAAACTCTGGCGCCGCATTTGGGACGTGGGAAGTGTCGACAGACACCCCAGAATGCCACACGAATGCATTTCACCCGCAATTCGGCCTTGACAGGAATGGCACAGCCGCCATACTTCGCCGCTTGCAAAAATCTCGGCCCAAGTTGCGTGCCGCGACACATCACCGTCCAATTGCATTGTTTTCATGCCAACGATCAATCAACTCGTCCGTAAAAACCGGAAGCAGAAAAAGAGCCAGAGCAAGTCGCCGGTTCTCGAGAAATGCCCTCAAAAACAGGGTGTTTGCCTGCAAGTCCGGACCATGACCCCCAAGAAGCCAAACTCGGCTTTGCGGAAGATCACCCGGGTTCGATTGAGCAACGGCAAAGAAGTCACCGTTTACATCCCCGGCGAAGGCCACAACCTGCAAGAGCACTCGATCGTGCTCGTTCGCGGTGGTCGTGTTCGCGATTTGCCCGGTGTTCGCTACCAAGTTGTCCGCGGTTCACGCGACGCATTGGGTGTCGATGGCCGTAAGCAATCCCGCAGCCGTTACGGAGCCAAGAAGTAAGGCCCAGCCCTTCACTTCTCGGCATCTGTCGTTTCCAAATCATTCACTTCCCTTCGTAGCTCGATCAGACATTCATGGGACGCATCACTTCCAGCCGCTCGCAACTCATCGGCGACCCGCGGCACCACTCGTTGCTGGCTAGCAAATTCATCAACTGCTTGATGCTGGACGGAAAGAAGACCACCGCACAGCGAGTCTTCTACGATGCCCTGGAAGAGATCGGCAAACGCCACGAAGGTGAAGAGACTCCTATCGAAGTCTTCGAAGCGGCCTTGGAAAACATCAAGCCATACATCGAAGTTCGCAGCAAGCGAGTCGGTGGTGCCAGCTACCAAGTTCCAATGCAGGTCAACAAAGCTCGCCAACAAAGCCTCGCGATCCGCTGGATCCTGGCTGCTGTTCGCGACAAAAAGGGCCGCCCAATGGCCTTGAAACTGGCCGACGAATTGCTGGCTGGCTTCAAGAAGGAAGGCGCCGCCTACACCAAACGCGAAAACACGCACCGCATGGCTGACGCCAACAAGGCATTCGCTCACTTCGCATGGTGATCCGCCGCGAACGACTGAATTGATTTTCAGCCGCTACGCGCGATGCCCTCTAACGTTCACAATTGGTCGCGATTCGGTTCTGCCGGATCGCGATTTTTCTTTGCGCACCCGCCCCAAAACGCTTCCCAACGCACCGACCCGCCATGGCCGCCGACATATCCAAGATTCGCAACATCGGGATCATCGCCCACATCGACGCTGGCAAAACCACCGTCACCGAGCGAATGCTCTACCTCAGCGGCGCGAAACACCGGGTCGGGCGAGTGGACCACGGCACCACCGACACCGACGATGACCCCGAAGAACAAGAACGCGGCATCACGATCTTCAGCGCCTGCGTGAAGTACGCCTGGGGCGACTACAACATCAACCTGCTGGACACCCCCGGCCACGTTGACTTCACCGCCGAAGTCGAACGCTGCCTGCGAGTCCTCGACGGAGCGGTCGTGGTGTTCTCCGCACGCGAAGGCGTCGAGGCCCAAAGCGAAACCGTGTGGCGACAAGCTGATCGCTATGAGGTCCCTCGTATCGTGTTCATCAACAAGATGGATCGCGAAGGCGCGAGCTTCGAGACCGTCTTCAACGACATCGGCCCTCGACTGGGCGGCCGACCCGTTGCCGTCGAACTGCCCGTCGGCGAAGGCCCAGCTCACGTCGACAATCCGTTCCGCGGCGTCATCGACTTGGTCAACATGAAACTCCTGCAGTTCGACCCGGAGACTGAAGGCAAGCAAATCACAGAAACCGATCTGCCGGAGGAACTGGCCGACGACGCTGCGATCTGGCGAGAGCAGATGCTGGAAGCGGTCTATGAACTCAGCGAAGAAGCCATGGGACTGGCGATGGAAGACAAAGAAGTCCCTCGCGATGTGATCCTGGCAGCTCTGCGAAAAGGCTGCATCGACCGCACCATCCAACCCGTCTTCTGCGGCTCCGCTCTCCACGGAATCGGCGTGCAGCCACTGATGACCGGCGTCGGAAACTTTCTCCCCAGCCCGCTGGATCGCCCAGCGGTCGAAGGCCACGACCCAAAGAAACCCGACAAAACACTCTCCCGAAACCCAGACCCGAAAGAGCCATTCTGCGGCCTCGTTTTCAAGATCTTGCCCGCGAAAACGGGCGACAATTATTGGATCCGGATCTACAGCGGCGAGCTAAAACAAAACTCTCGCGTGCAGTGCCCCAACCGAGACAAAAAGGAAAACGTTGCCCAAATTTGGCAAATCCACGCCTCGAAAAAGGAACGCGACGGGCAAGTCGACTCTGTGGGCGCCGGCGATATCTGCTGCGTGATTGGCCCCCGATTCGCCATCACCGGCGACACGGTTTGCGACACCAAAGAAACAATCGAACTGCCCAGCATCAAATTCGCCGAAACAGTGCTCTCGATGGCGATCGAACCAGAAAGCACGGCGGACCGAAAGAAGCTGGAAGAAACCCTCGACATGCTCCGCCGCCAAGACCCAACCTTCCGGGCGGTCGACAACGAAGAGATCGGCCAGACGATCATTAGCGGCATGGGCGAACTGCACCTCGAAGTCATCCAGCACCGCCTGACTCGCGACTTTGGCCTGAACGTGAAGTTCTACAAGCCTCGCGTAAACTACCGCGAAACCATCGGCGGCAACGCCGAACTGGTCGGCCAATGCAACCGCGTGGTTGGCTCGACGCAGATGTTTGCTCGGCTGAAAGTGAAGATCAGCCCGACCGAAAACCCGTCCGATCCGGTGATCGTCTTTGACCGACTTCCACCAGACGTCGGCTTGCCCAACGCAGTCCGCAGCGCCGCGATCGACGAAATTCGCGACCGAGCGGAAGGCGGCGGCATGATCGCCGGATTCCCGCTGTCGGGCGTCCGAATCGATGTCCTGGACGCGGAAATGGCCGAAGAAGGCAGCGATGAAGTCGCATTCCGAATTGCCGCTGGCGATGCATTCGAAAGCGGCCTGCAAGCCGCCGGCCCCGTGCTTCTCGAACCCGTCATGCGAGTCGAGGTCACCACGCCGGAAGACTACATGGGCGAGATCGTTGGCGACCTGCAACAGCGCCGCGCCATCATCGCATCAACGGAAAGCCGCGGAGCCATGACCGTGATCACGGCACACGCTCCACTGAAAGAGATGTTCGGCTACTCCGGAGCCGTGCGAAGCCTCAGCCAAGGCCGAGCGGGAAGCAGCATGGAACCTTACGGCTACCAGGCAGCCCCCAAAGAAGACGCTGACAGCTTCCAGTACTAGAACGACGATTGGCGACCAGGCGGCAGAGCGACCGCCTGGGGCCACTACGGAGCACATCGGCATTCACACGAGCCCAAGCCTTTGCGGGCCTTCCGCAAGCGCGATGCGGACGGCGACCGGCAATAACCGACCTCCCGCCAAGCCGAAGCTTGACAGGCCGGACAACTAGGGAGCTTCGACCTGGGTCGGAGCGATCACCAACGCATCCTCGGAACTTCCTGACCAGGCGGGCAACTGAACTTGCGTAGCGACCCATCCGCTGTGCACGACCTTCCCCTGCGAAGCCCCGGACGCCTCTCCCACCCAGCGCAAACGAGCAGACGACGCACTTGCTTCGACCGGGATCACCCCGCCGTTCTCAGCGTCGGCGAGCGGCTTGATCGCCAACAACCGATCCAGCGTTTGACGGCACTGCTTCAAACATGGTCGCGCCGCGGCACCAACCTGATCATCACCATATTGATCCAGGTTCTCGTGAATTAAATCCACCAGCCGACCGTCTCTCTGAAGCGCCCCCAGAAGCGCAATTGCGTCGCTCTGCACCGGCTCCTGCCGAACCGGTTTCGCGGTCGCGACTGCCTGTTCCACGGCAGCCGGCGTGGACTGCGCCGACGAACCAGGCGTCAAATCGACGCCATCCAGTGCCAACGCGACACGCTCAGCGACCTGCCGATCAAACATTGCCTTCCAAAACGCTCTCAGAGCCAAACCCAAACGCATCTCGATGCTACCTCAAGAACCAATCACGACCAGAAAACGCCGACAAACACTGCTGCCCGACAAGCCTAATGAACACGAACTGGCGACTGAACTACGAAGCCGACGAAGCGACAGGCCCCGCGTCCGCTTTCCCGGCTGCCAGACACTTTCCGATCTGACGAACCGCTTGACGCAACCGGTGCTCGTTTTCAACCAAAGACATCCGCAGATAGCCTTCCCCCGCGGCACCGAAACCACTGCCTGGACTGACCGCCACATTACCGTCCTCTAGCAACATCATTGCGAAATCCATGGTGCTCATTTGGCTCTTCCAAGGCTCAGGAACTTCGGCCCAAACGAACATGCCCGCCTTCGGAGGATTCACATTCCAACCGAGCCGACGCAGACCGCTGACCAACACATCACGCCGGCTTTGATAGACCTCGGATTGCTTCGCAACAGTCGCTTCCGTTTCCCGAAGAGCCACGATCGCAGCGATTTGAATCGCCTGGAACATGCCGTAGTCGTAATAGCCCTTGATCGTGCCCAGACCGCGAACCATATCCGCGTTTCCAGCGCAGAAGCCAACACGCCAACCGGCCATGTTGTATCCCTTGCTCATCGTCGTGAACTCAACGCCGACATCCTTCGCCCCGGGAGCCGACAAAAAGCTCGGCGGCACATAACCGTCGAACGCGACATCGGCGTAAGCGAAGTCATGAATGACCATCAGGCCGTACTTTTTCGCCAAACGAACGACTTCAACAAAGAAGTCAGCTTCGATCACGGCCGACGATGGGTTGTGCGGGTAATTGACGATCAAAACCTTTGGCCGAGGCGTTAGGTTTTCGCACGTGTAGGCAACGTTCCGCAGGAACTTGTCCGGATCCGCCACATCCAACGCCACCACATTGCCCGACGCCAAAATCACGCCATACATGTGAACCGGGAAGTAGGGCGATGGAATGATCGCTGTATCGCCAGGCCCCATCAGAGCCAAACACATGTGCGAGAAACCTTCCTTGCTTCCCAGACAAGCGATGATCTCGCCTTCCGGATCCAATCGCACGCCGTATTTGCGATGGTATTTGCTAGCCACCTCGCGACGAAGATTCGTGATCCCGTTTGATTTGCTGTAACCGTGGTTACCGATATCAGCCGCTGCGTCATTCAGCTTCTGAACAACAACGGGATCAGGCGGATCCGATGGATTGCCCATCCCGAGATCGATCACGTCATCCCCAGCACGCCGCTTTTGATACAGCAGGTTGTTGATGCGACCAAACATGTATGGAGGCAAACGGTCGACCCGCGACGCCATCTTCACTTCGAATTCTGCTGGCTCAGGATCCGTCGTGGGCGAATCGATTGCGGGCGCGTCGATATTGGGCGTGTCGGGATTGAAGGTGTCACTCATTTTGACGCCAAGGTGGAAATTGCCAGGAAATAAACGAAAACCGCCGGCCTTCTGAAGACCAACGCGGGCCGCATTCTCACACGCATCCGCCACATTCGTGTAGGGGGAATCAAACTTTTGGCTCGAAATTCAATCGAACTGCAACCGAACCAGCCATTCAGCGACGCTGAGAACACCGATGAACACGACACCAAAACCAACCCACCAGTTCACCCGGCGAGACAAACTGCGGCCATACCAAACCAACCTCAACCCCAACACAAGCAACAACACAACAAACAAACCCAGCAACATCCCGGACAAATTCGCTGAGGCGGAGGCAACCAGATCCCCTCGCGTCAACCAACTCCAAGAAGTCGTCATGCCGCACGCGGGACAGCGAAGGCCAAACAACATCCGCATCGAACACGGCGGCAAACCCAACTGCTGATGCGTCCCGAGCCCGGCCGATGCGGGCGACAAAGAACGGGCGACACCCAGCAAACCTCCGCCGCCCAGCACCCAAGCGGCCACGATCACACGAACACCCAAACCGCAAGAATCACTGGACAACCCGACGATCGCCCGCGACTCGCTCCCACCAATACAACTGGCTCCACCGCCGGACGGCGAAGAAGGCAAATCGCCGTCAAAATCAACGTCCAATCAACCACCCGCCCCAAAACAAGACCAACGAACGCAAATCAACAAACCCGCTCAACCCAATTTGCCTTGCCTATTCAAAGCAAGTCAACTAACACCGACTCAAGGGATCGATCAATCGCGTCGATGACCATTGCCTTGGCGAATCGAAAACACAAAAGACAGAGAGCGCAAAAGACGCGATTCCAAGCTTCCTAGCACGGATTGGGTCGCGACAAGTCGCTGCCAAGATCAATCCCGGCAAAATCAACGGCTTTTTTTCATCAATTGTTCAAAAGCCGTTGACGCTCAATGACGTCAACCGTACATTCTCGCCTCCCCACAGCAAAGTTGTTGTGAGGAATGGACTCGTTTTCTCGTTCCCGACTTGGAAGTAAGCAGTGTCAACCGGCCCCAGCGAAGTCATCCGCATTCGAATGGAAGCGTACGACCATGCCGTGCTGGACCAGAGTGCCCGCGACATTGTCGATACCGTCAAAGCAACCGCCAGCATTGTGCATGGCCCAATTCCTTTGCCGACCCGAATAGAACGATACACGGTTCTGTCGAGCCCCTTTGTCAACAAGAAGGCTCGCCAACAATATGAAATCCGAACGCACAAGCGTTTGGTGGACATCGTTCAGGCATCCGCCAAGACGATCGAAGCACTCAACAAGCTAAGCCTGCCGGCTGGTGTCGATATCAAGATCAAGGCGTCCGCCCGCTGATCGGTCGACAATCGCACTTCGCAACCCCGGCACTCAACTGACAAAGAGCCATCACTGATTGAGCGACGGCGAATCACTTCGCTAGCAAAACCAGTCTTCAACCGGCCTCCCAGTCTGAACAAGATCGGACCCCACGGCAAAACGCCACCTCACCGGGGACCGACTCAAGTTACCCCATCACACACACGAATTGGTCACGGTTTTCCGCATGGTCGGATGTCGCGGCGAAATCACTCAGGCTCGGCGTCCGCCGATCACTTGAGCAGATCGCTTCGAAGGTCTCGGAACTCCTAACGAATCGCACATCGCTCGCTAACCGCGAGCAGGAACTGTTATGTCACCATCTATCCTTGGCCGTAAAATCGGGATGACTCAGATCTTCCTGGAAGACGGAACCGCTGTTCCCGTCACGGTCGTGCAAGCTGGCCCTTGCCACGTACTCCAAGTACGCAGCAAAGACCGCGACGGTTATGAAGCCGTTCAAATGGGTTTCGAAGACAAACCACGCCGCTTGGCAAAACGCAGTGAGCGTGGCCAAGTTGCAACCATCGAAAGCAAGCGTTCCAAGAAACGCTCGGCCGCAGGCATCGAAGCCCCCGCCAAGGCAGATTGCGAACCACAACGATTCGTTCGCGAATTCCGCGGACCATCCGAAGCAAACGTCGGCGACACCCTCACCGTTGAACAATTCAACGATGTCAAAAAGGTTGATGTCACCGGCACCAGCAAGGGACGCGGCTTCGCCGGTGTCATGAAACGACACAACTTCGCTGGACAACGTGCCACCCACGGCGTCAAGAAGTGTCACCGTCACGCCGGTGGTACCGGGATGAGTGCATCGCCGAGCCGCACGTTCAAAGGCAAGCGAATGGCTGGCCAGTACGGCAACGCCAAAGTCACCACCCGTAACCTTGAAGTCGTTCGCGTCGACGCAGAAAACAACCTGCTGATGATTCGCGGTGCGGTTCCTGGACCTAACGGCGGCTTTGTCTCGATTCGTCAAACCAACAAAGTCGGCTGAGGAATACAATCATGGCAAACCTACCTATCCTCGACGCATCCGGCAAAGAAGTCGGCCAGTACGAGATCGACACCGAACAAATCGCCAACCGAGTCAGCAAACAACTGCTGCACGACGTGGTGGTCATGTACCAAGCCAACAAACGCCAAGGTTCGCACAACACAAGAACCCGTGGCCAAGTCAGCGGCACCAACAAGAAGATGTACCGCCAAAAGGGCACCGGCAACGCACGTGCCGGCTCCAAGCGAACCAACGTTCGCCGTGGTGGTGGTGTTGCACGAACCGTCAAACCTCGCGACTACAGCTATCGCCTACCTAAGAAAGCTATCAAGATCGCCACTCGCATGGCAATCCGCTCGCGAATCGACGATGGCGAAATCGTTGTCATCAACGAACTGAAGCTGGACGCCCCTAAGACCAGCCAAATCGCTCAAATCCTGAAGAACCTCGGATTGGCGAACACCACGACTTTGATCGCAACCGCTGGCGATGACCAAATCATCTACAAGAGCGGACGCAACATCAGTGGCGTAACGGTCGAACCCGTTCGCCAACTGAACGCACTGACCCTGCTGACTCCTAAACGAGTGCTCTTCACACAAGAAGCACTGGACCGAGTCAAAGACGGCACATTCGCCGGTTCCACCCAGAACACCAACGAAGCGGAGGCAGCGGCCTGATATGTCTGCGATCCAACCACCTAAACCTGTTGAGCGCAAGATTGAACTGGAACCCCACCAGGTCTTGCTGAAACCGCTCGTCACCGAAAAAGGTGTGCACCGCGCCACGCGGAACAACCAATACGCGTTCCAAATCCACCGCGACGCCACCAAACTGGACGTCAAAAAGGCTGTTGAACATTTGTTCGACGTGAAAGTCCTGAAGGTTCGCACCCAGACCCGCAAAGGGAAAGCCCGCCGGTTCAAATACAAGATTGGACGAACCAGCGACTGGAAGAAAGCAATCGTCTCGCTTCACGAAGACCATCGCATCGACTTCTTCTAGGACACTGTGAAGATCTCTTGGTTCGCCAAAGATCTGACACCAATCTCAACGCAACACTTCCCCGCACAGAAACAGCTCGCAAGAAAAAGCGATACTCATGGGCATCCGAATCTACAAGCCGACCAGCGCCGGCCGACGCAACGCGTCGGTTAGCGACTTCAAGGAACTGACGCCTGGCTACAAGCCAGAACGTTCCTTGCTGCGTCCAAAGACCAAAACCGGCGGACGGAACAACCAGGGCAAAATCACTTCGCGTCACCGTGGTGGCGGACACAAACAGAAATACCGCGTCATCGACTTCCGTCGTGTCAAAGACGGTGTCGTTGCAACGGTCGATTCGGTTCAATACGACCCGAACCGCACCGCACGCATCGCACTGCTGAAGTACCCCGATGGCGAAAAGCATTACGTGATCGCTCCTTCGGGAGTTGCCGCGGGCGACAAACTACAAAACGGACCTGACGCACCTCCAGTGGTCGGCAACTGCTTGCCACTGAAAAACATCCCACTGGGAACGTCGGTTTGCTGCATTGAAATGCGTGCTGGCCGCGGAGCAGTGATGTGCCGCTCGGCCGGAACACAAGCGACCCTTCAAGCTCGCGAAGCTGACTGGGCTCAGTTGTTGCTTCCATCCGGCGAAGTTCGTCGCGTTCCGAGTGCTTGCCGCGCAACAATCGGTCAAGTTGGCAATAGCGACCACATGAATGTTGTGCTCGGTAAAGCTGGTCGTTCACGTTGGTTGGGTCGTCGACCTCACGTTCGTGGCACCGCCATGAACCCAATCGATCACCCGCACGGTGGTGGTGAAGGCCGAACCAAAGGTGGACGTCACCCAGTCAGCCCATCGGGCAAGAGTGCTAAGGGCGGCCGTACACGTCAAAAACGTAAACCAAGCAACTCGTCGATCGTTCGCCGACGCAAGAGTCGTCGCTACGGTCAGTTGAAACTCCACAAGTAGGCCACCCTTTCAGCGGCAACTCCGGTAAAAAATCATGAGTCGAAGCAGTAAGAAGGGTCCCTTTGTTGACCCAAAAGTCTTTTTCAAAGTTCAGAAGGCAGCCGAAACAGGCTCGAAAGAACCGATCAAGACATGGGCACGATCTTGCACGATCGTTCCAGAATTCGTGAACGTCACGTTCATGGTTCACAACGGCCGCCAGCACATCAAAGTGTTGGTGACCGAAGACATGGTGGGTCACAAACTCGGTGAGTTTGCTCCCACGCGGACCTTCAAGGGTCACGGCGGCAAGGGCAAACGCTAATCACTAGCGTCCCACCATACGGTTGGTGAATTTCACGAGTCAAACGATTTAGCGACAGACATGTCTCAATTCAACGCATATCATAAGAACGCCCGCATCAGCGCCCAAAAGGTGCGTCTGGTTGCCGATTTGGTTCGTGGCATGTTTGCCGACGAAGCATTGGACACCCTGAAGTATCAGCCCCAACGTGGTGCTCGCATGCTTGAGAAGGTGATCAAAAGTGCTGTCGGGAACGCACAGGACCCCGATCAAAACAGCGGACGCAGCCATCGCATCGAAGAACTGGTCATCACCGACGTTCGCGTCGACGGCGGCCCGATGTTCAAACGCATCCAGCCTCGTGCTCGTGGCATGGCGTTCATGATCAAGAAACGTTCCAGCCACATTCGTGTGGGCCTGACACACATTGAAAATGTTTAGTTGATGATCGCCTGAGGGAATCCTCAGGCATCCAAACGACACCAAACACAACACCGTTTATTTAACTCCCTGCCTTCAGCACTCAGCACTCTCCCATGGGTCAAAAAGTCAATCCGATTGCGTTTCGTACCGGCGTCACCCGTGGTTGGGGAAGTCGTTGGTATGCCTCGAAGCAGGATTTTGCGGACCTGCTGGTGGAAGATCGCAAGATTCGCGAATTCATCACCAAGCACCCCAAGAAGTCACAATACAAGAGCGCGGGAATCGATCGTATCGAGATCGAACGTACTCGCGATGAAGTTCGGGTGATGCTCTACGTTGCTCGCCCAGGTTTGATCATCGGCAAGAAGGGACAGGAAATTGAGATCCTGCAAGCCGAACTGCAGAACCTGGTCGGACGTCGCATCAACCTGAAAGTGGAAGAAGTTGGACGCCCTGAACTGCAAGCTCAATTGGTTGCTGAGGACATCTCGCAGCAATTGGCAAAGCGATCCAGCTTCCGCCGCACAATGAAACGAATGCTCGAACAGACGATGGACGCTGGTGCAAAGGGCATCAAAATCCAAATGGCCGGTCGACT
>NZ_DDGH01000083.1:163505-183105 GCF_002337565.1 Rhodopirellula sp. UBA1907
AAATCCAAATGGCCGGTCGACTGGGCGGTGCCGAAATGGCCCGTCGCGAAAAGCAAAGTGCTGGCTCGATTCCATTGAGCACGCTACAAGCCAAGATTGATTACGGATTCACCGAAGCGATGACGCCACAGGGGCACATCGGGATTCAAGTGTGGATTAACCAAGGTACTTACGGAGACGACAACGATGGCGCTGATGCCCAAACGGGTCAAGCATCGAAAAAGCCAAAGAGGTCGTATAAAAGGTAACGCGACTCGCGGCAATACGGTCGTCTTTGGTGACTACGGTATCCAATCACTGGATGCTGGCTGGATCAAAGCTACGACGATCGAAGCCGGACGGATCGCTGCCCAGCAATACGTTCGCGGCCAAGGCAAGCTCTATATCCGAATCTTTCCCGACAAGTCTGTGACTAGCACACCGCTGGAAACACGGATGGGTAAAGGTAAAGGGGAGCCTGACTTTTGGGCCGCGGTTGTGAAGCCGGGAACCATTTTATACGAACTCAGTGGCGTGACCGAACAACAAGCCAAGGTGTGCTTTGCACGTCTGGCGAGCAAGATGCCGGTCAAAGTCCGATTTGTCGAACGCCGCTCTGCGTGATCGCTTAGCGGTCCGACTGATTGGCGGGTCGATGAGAAGGATTGCCCGCGACACTTCAACATACATCATCAACGGGAACGATCGAAACATCGATTGTTCCGTTCGTTGGGGTTGAGAAGTCGACTGGTAAACAATCCAAACCATTCTGACCCTATGTACGATTCATCCCCTTTGACCTTTGTCTAATTCGATGACCAAACTGACCGAACTTCGCGAAATGAGCGACGAACAGCTCGATGCGACTGCGAAGGAAGCCGCCGATACATTGTTTCGCTTGCGTTTCCAATCTCAGTCCGAGCGTTTGAATACGCCCAGCGAGATCAAAAAGAACCGAAAAACGATCGCTCGTGTCAAGACGATCCAAACAGAACGTCAACTTGCACAACCGCAAGCTTAATTGACGACTCAACCTCACCCATTCATTCACTGCACGTCCAACTAGCACCATGCCCAAACGCGTCGTAGCCGGAATTGTGACCAGCGACAAAATGAGCAAGACGCGTCGCGTCGAGATCGCTCGTTTGGTCAAGCATCCAAAATACAAGAAGTACATTCGCCGCCGCACGGTGTGTCACGTTCACGACGAGAACAATGAATCGGGCGTAGGCGACAAGGTCGAGATCATTGAATCGGAACCATTGAGCAAACTCAAACGCTGGCGTTTGGTCCGCGTGCTTGAAAAGAGCACCGCAGTCGACGTTGTTGCTTTGCGTGCCGCTCGCAAGAATGCCGAGGCTGAAGGCTTGGCCGCAGCTCACGCTGGTGAACCCGAAACTGAATCGGCCGCCACGGACGCTTAATCGCAACCTCCTCCACACAATCGTCCAACGTTTTTGTCGTTGAAGTAAACAGATATGATCCAACAAGAATCCCGCCTCGATGTCGCCGACAACACCGGTGCTCGAGAAGTCATGTGCATCAAGGTGCTCGGCGGCAGTCGGCGTCGTTTCGCCACCGTTGGCGACGTGATCGTATGCAGCGTCAAGAGTGTGATTCCTGGCAGCGAAGTGAAGAAGAAGGCCGTTGTGCGTGCCGTCATCGTTCGGGTGAAGCAACCAACCCGTCGTCCTGACGGAAGCTACATCCGATTCGATTCCAACGCGGTTGTGTTGGTTGACAAAGACCGTAACCCACGCGGCACTCGCATCTTCGGTGCGGTCGCTCGTGAGTTGCGTGAAAACAACTTCATGAAAATCGTCAGCCTGGCCAACGAAGTGGTCTGATTCGGTTCCTCGGTGACACCCGCCGAGACATCGAGCCTAACCACCATTTGCAAACAAATTACCGATCAAAGTTACTACCATGAAATTTCGCGTTGACGATGAAGTCATTGTGATTGCCGGAGCTGACAAAGGTCACCGTGGCAAAATTTTGAAAGTCGATCGCGACAAAGACAAAGTTGTCGTCGAAGGTGCTGCACGCGTGTGGAAGCACGTTCGCCAGAGCCAAAAGAACCCTCAGGGCGGTCGCTTGAACAAAGAGATGCCCATGAGTGCGAGCAACGTGATGTTGGTCGATCCATCGACCGGCAAACCAACTCGCATCGGCGTTCGCTACCTGGATGATGGAAGCAAAGAACGATTCGCGAAGGCAAGCGGCGAGAGCCTCGGCCAAATAGCACCGGCGAAGGCGTCCAAAGCAGCTAGCTGATTGACGACTACCACCACACACACCTTACCCTATTGGCCGTTACTTCCTCGGCGGCACAGTGCCTAACATGTCCAGCAACATTCAACGAATGCAACAGCGTTACGACGAATCCGTTCGTGCCGCTCTGACAGAAACTTACGGCTACAAGAACGTGCACCAAGTGCCACGTCTGCTGAAGATCAGCATGAACATGGGTGTTGGTGCCGCTGTTGGCGACAAGAAGGTCCTTGACTTGGCCATCGATTCGATGACCCAAATCACTGGCCAAAAACCAGTCACAACCATCGCTCGCAAGTCGATCGCAGGCTTCCGTTTGCGTGAAGGCATGCCAATCGGCTGCATGGTCACCATGCGTCGCCAACGGATGTATGAGTTCCTTGACCGTTTGGTTTCGATCGTTCTTCCTCGTGTCCGTGACTTTCGCGGTATCAGCCGAAAAGCCTTCGATGGCAACGGCAACTACACACTTGGCTTGAACGAGCAACTGGTTTTCCCAGAACTCAACCCAGACAAATTCGTTCGTCCCCAAGGGATGAACATCACCTTCGTCACCTCGGCCAAAACCGACGACGAAGCTCGTGAGATGTTGCGGTTGTTCGGCATGCCGTTCAAGCAACCCAAGGAAAAAGAGCAGGCCGGCGCGGCCTGATTCGGTTCCCCTCCCGGAACCAACCAATCGTTATATTTCAATTCGTCACATGTCTCTCGCTTGAGACGCTCCCCGATCCGTACACCGCAGGTCCTTTCGTGGCAAGCAAATCCAAGGTCGCCAAGGCGCTTCGCACGCCTAAATTTTCAACTCGAAAAGAAAACCGTTGCAAGTTTTGCGGTCGTCCACGTTCGGTGTATCGCAAGTTTGGCTTGTGCCGAATTTGCTTCCGTGAGAATGCCAATGCGGGATTGATCCCAGGCGTTCGTAAGAGCAGCTGGTGAGCTTGGATAATTAAAGGGAAACCACAGCCATGATGACCGACCCCATTGCCGACATGCTCACCCGAATCCGCAACGCCGTACGCGTCGAGCGTCCGTTCGTTGACATCCCCGCCAGCCGCGTAAAACGTGGCTTGGCCGATGTTCTCAAGCGAGAAGGATTCATCTGGGACTGGAAAGAAGAGAAGCTGGAAGAAGAACCAGTCGGCTACCTTCGTTTGGAACTGAAATATGGTCCCAACGGAGAACGAGTGATTCAGTCCATCCGACGAATCAGTAAACCAGGCCGTCGTTTGTACAGCCGCAGCAAAGAACTCAAGCCTGTGTTGGGCGGTTTGGGAATCCGAATCATCAGCACCAGCAAGGGTGTGATCAGCGATCGTGAAGCACGCCGTGACAAAATCGGCGGCGAAGTCCTCTGCGAAGTGTCGTGATCGACCGTCGCTGACGCCCCAATTGCCAAACCATTTATATTCCCCCGTACATTTGTAATCAGCCATGAGCCGCATTGGTAACAAGCCAGTCGCGATCCCCTCCGGTGTGAAAGTCAGCATTGCTGACCGCAACATTGATGTGGAAGGTCCCAAGGGCAAACTGTCGTTCAAACATCGTCCTGAAGTGAAGGTCGCCGTTGACAGTGACACCAACCAAGTGATCATCTCGCGTGATGGTGACGATCGTCCCTCGCGTGAATTTCATGGTCTGACCCGTGCGATCATCGCCAACATGATTGTTGGTGTGAAAGACGGATACGAAAAGAAGTTGGAAATCGTCGGCGTCGGCTACTTGGCATCGATCAGCGGTGACACATTGCAACTTCGCGTCGGCTACGCCAACGAACTGCACCGCAAAATCCCAACTGACCTGACGGTCACTTGCCCCGACCAGACTCACGTTGTGATCCAGGGCTGCGACAAGCAAAGCGTCGGACAATTCGCTGCTGAGATTCGCTCGCTTCGTAAACCTGAGCCTTACAAGGGCAAAGGGATTCGATACCAAGGCGAACAGGTCAAGATCAAACCAGGTAAGTCGGCCACCAAGTAGGTTTGCCGTCGCAATTGGCGGGGCGTCGCTCCGCTGTTTCCATTCATTTCATCCGTTCACAACGATCATCGTGGGTCGTCACTATGGACAAGAACAAAAAACTCCAAAGCAAACGCCTGCGTCGCCGGCGCCATGTTCGCAACAAGTTGCGAGGCAGTGCCGACCAACCGCGTTTGTGCATTCAGCGTACGCTGAAGCACTTCGCTTGCCAGGTCGTTGATGACCAAGCTGGCAAGACCATTTTCAGTGCGAGTACGCGTGACAAGAGCGTCCGCGACCAAGTGAAGGCTGGTGGCAACTGTGACGCCGCGGCATTGGTTGGTAAGCTTGTCGCAGAAAAGGCTGCTGAGGCGGGTGTTAAGACCGTCAAGCTTGATCGTGGTCACAACAAGTACCACGGCCGAGTCAAAGCATTCGCAGACGCCGCTCGCGAAGCTGGTTTGCAGTTTTAATTTTCCCATCCCGCGACATTCATCGCAACGAATCAACATAGTCCGCCATGAGCAACGCACGAAACAAACGCAACAACAAGAACGAAGAGCAAGGTTTGGAAGCCGGTCTTCTGGACCGTGTCGTCAAAATCAAACGTTGTGCGGCTGTCGTTAAGGGCGGTCGCCGTTTCAGCTTTGCTGCGATGGTCGTCGTCGGAAACGGCAGCGGGCAGGTTGGTTGGGGCTATGGCAAAGCCAACGAAGTTCCACCAAGTGTGCAAAAAGCACAAAAGCAAGCTTCACGCAGCATGATCCACGTCCCGTTGGTTGAGGGCAGCATTCCTCACCAAGTTTGGGGCCGCTACGGTGCCGCTCGCGTTGTCTTGATTCCAGCCGGTGCTGGTACGGGTATCATCGCTGGACAAGCCGTTCGTGCTGTTTGCGAAGCCTGCGGGATCCACGACATTTTGACCAAATCCTACGGAACCAATAATCCCGTCACGCTGGTCAAAGCGACCCTCGACGCGATGAGCAAACTGCGAACTCGTGAGCAAATCGCTGCGTTGCGTGGTTTGAACCCAGACGATTTGATCGAAGCCTAACAAGGCCGGCGGAAAGCCTCCGCCAAGAAGACATTGCTTGGATCCCATCGCTTTGAAGCGACTCACTTTGGATACCTTTGGCAAAGACACTCATTCAAACACTCGGGCAGCATGACTGACGGTTAGAGATCAGTTTCCCGCCCCCAGCCATTCCATCACTACTATGCAACTCAACGACGTTCATCGCGGTATTACGAAACACCGCCCTCGAAAACGCATCGGTCGTGGTCCTGGTAGCGGCACCGGCAAAACGTCGGGTCGTGGGCACAAGGGACACAAGAGCCGCAGCGGTTACAGCCGCAAGCCCAACTTCCAGGGCGGTGCGATGCCAATGTTCCGTCGCGTGCCAAAGCGTGGTTTCAACAACCGCTGGGCGTTGACCATCTTCGCTGTCAACGTTGGCAAGCTGAACGATGCTTTCAACGATGGCGAAACCGTCACCCTCGAAGCACTCGCTGCCAAGAACCTCGCCAAGGGCAACTTTGACGAATTGAAGGTTCTCGGCGACGGTGAGTTGACAAAGAAGCTGACCATTCAGGCTCATCGCTTCAGCAAGTCAGCCGAAGAAAAGATCTCGGCCGCTGGCGGGACAGCAGAAAAGCTGGCTCCAAAACGTACTCCCGATGAGCGCGTCGAAGCCCTCAAAAGCGAAAAGTAAGCCGGAGAGGCCATAGCCGATTGTGGCTGTGACTATCCACCTAACCGACAAAACAACAGGCCTTGGCGATTTCGTCGGGCCTGTTTTCTTTGAATTGGCACCAGTTGAAAAAGCTTCGCGGCAATCGTTCTTCCGTGATTTGGCTTTGGTTGCTAGTTTGATTGCCTTGGCGATGGTAATTTCCTTCGCCAAGCCCAGAACAACCTTTGCGTGCTCGCCATTTTTGCTTGGCGAGACGACATGAATTCACCCTGCACGATCGACGACGGACGGATCGATGTTTGAAAAGCTGCGAATCATTTTCTCGATCCCTGAACTTCGCAAGAAGGTCATGCTGACGATCGGGCTGCTTGCCATCTACCGGATCGGGTTTCACATCCCGTTGCCGATGATCGCTACCAACCTGGACAGCGGTGCCGGCGGCGGAGCAGCCGACTTCTTCGAAAAGGTCAGCGTTTTCGCGGCCAGCGATCTTCGTCAAGCGACGATCTTCGGCCTCGGAATTATGCCGTACATTTCGGCGTCGATTATCTTCCAATTGCTCGGCAGTGTTTACAAACCGCTGGAAGAGCTGAAGAAGGAAGGTGAAGCTGGTCGGAAGAAGCTCAACGAATACACACGTTATTTGACTGTGGTGATCTGCTTGGTGCAGAGCTACATGTATTTGAAGTTCATGCTGATGGCTGGCTCCAATGGCCAAAGCAGCATCAACCCGAACTTCATGAATGCGAACGAACAATTGTTCTTCGGCTGGCAGATTGTGGCTGTTCTGGTCATGACAACAGGAACCGTGTTCCTGATGTGGCTGGGTGAACAAATTGATGAGTACGGTATCGGCAACGGGATCAGCTTGCTGATCATGGCCGGCATTCTGGCTCAGATGCCAAAGGCACTCTACGAATTGGTGCTGGGCATGAAGACCGAACTGACGGGTCTGGCCAAAGGGCAGGTCGGTATCGAGACACTGATCATCTTGGTCGTGCTGTTTGTCGTCGTCGTCTTCGGTGTGGTGTTCATCACCTTGGGACAGCGCAAGATCCCCACTCAATCCGCCAAGTTCACTCGCGGTCGACGCGTCTACGGTGGCACCCGTCAACACTTGCCACTGCGAATCAACCAAGCCGGCGTGATGCCCATCATTTTCGCCAGCTCGCTGTTGATGATTCCCGGAGTTCTATTCGGCTTCTTGGCTGGCCAATTCGCCTCCGATGGAGCTTTGTTCCGCGGATTCAATTTGATTAGCTTGACGATGAGTGATCAGACCTCGTACTTCTTCAACCTGTTGTACGTCGGCTTGATCTTCTTCTTCTGCTACTTCTGGACGGCCATCACGTTCAACCCGAAAGAAATGAGCGATAACCTCCGTGACTCGGGAACCTTCATTCCCGGTTACCGTCCCGGTCGTCGCACAACGGACTACCTTGAAAAAGTGATGGTCCGGATCACCTATGTTGGTGCTGCTTTCTTAGGTTTGATCGCGATTGTTCCAACGATCGTTTACGGATCGCTGGGCGTTCCTTACTCAATCGCCGGTTTTTACGGTGGCACGGGTCTGCTCATCGCCGTGAGCGTCGCGTTCGACTTGGTGCAAAAGATTGACAGTCACTTGGTGATGCGAAACTACCGAGGATTGCTGGAAGGTGCCGGCGGCGGCACTTCACCCGTCGTTTGATCCTGGCAGTTTTGTGCGAATTGTCTTTATCGGCCCGCCTGGCGCGGGCAAGGGCACTCAGTGTGAACTGCTAAGCAAAGCTCTCAAGGTGCCTCACATTGGCACTGGCGGAATGTTGAGAGCTTTGGAGTCTGATAGTGGCGAGGCGATTCATCTTCGAATCGATCGGGGCCACTTTGCACCGGACGAGTTCGTGCTGCAGATGGTTGCGGAACGACTTGCTCAACCGGACAGCCGCACCGGTTATCTGCTCGACGGATTTCCACGGACACAGGTGCAGGCGAGTGCATTCGACAAGCAACTGGTGGCCGCGTCATTGAAACTCGATCACGTGTTGCACCTTCAAGTTTCGGCCGATGTTCTGATCGAACGTCTCCGCAAACGGGGCGAGACCGAGAAGCGTGCTGACGACGCCGAAGAGTTCATTCGAGAGCGTTTTCGCATCTACGAAGATCGCACCGCACCGTTGCTAGATCACTATCGGTGTCAGGGGCTGGTTCGAGACATCGATGCTTCCGACTCGGAGTCGTTGGTTCACGCATCCATTTGCGATTGCCTGAACTTCACGCTCACTTCTCCGACACAGGCTTGAGCGACTGTCTCGTCGAGATCGGCTCGAACCGAGACAGTTACGCCCTATTGCGGATAGTGCTCTCAACGCCCTCGTCGAGAACGGCGTTGACGTTCCATCCGGATCCGGCAACCAATCGGAACCGTCTCTGAAACGGTCACTGGCTTGCCAGCCAGAATTTCATCGACTGCATTCCGCAGGTATGGCTTGGTGACATTGCGGCCATCTGGACTGTCGTCCATCGCGCCCATGTAAGCGATCTTTTGGTCGGCATCGAGCACAAAGAACTGCGGCGTGTACTTCGCACCATAGTCGCGGGCGATCTGCTGGGATTCGTCGTAGAGGTAAGCGAATGGGAATTCCTTTTCTTTCGCCTTCTCTTTCATCGCCGGCATCGCGTCCTCTTCGATCGTGTTGACGTTGACCGCGATCACCGTGACGGATTTCTCTGCGTAGTCCTTACTCAGTGCGATCAAGCGTTCTTCCGCGTCGATCGCGTAAGGGCAACTGTTGCAGGTGAATGCCAGAACCACGACTTTCGAATCCGACAGATCCTTCAGGGATGAAGTCGTGCCTTCCGTGGTCGGCAAATCACTCCACTCAGGTGCCGGATCGCCAACGTCCAGAACGGTGTTGAATTCACCTGCCGTAACCTGGCCAGCCATACCAACCAGGCCCCAAGTCACAGTCAAACTCACCAGGACAAAACAACAAAACTTCATTGAGACTCTCTCGGACAAAGCAAAGGTACCAATGCAAACCAGTTTAACGGATACCAACGCCGCAAGCGTGATTTCCACCGACTCGCTATGGCGCCATTTCATGAAGTTGCTGTTCGCGCTTTCAAACGCTTGCCCCTCCACAGAACAGCGATGAAACCGTTCAGGTACAATGCGCTCGTTTGAATGTCGGTTCAGGGGCACAGACGCAACGTGCGCTCTCATAACCATCGTGCCCTATTGAATCCATTTCAAATCCCCCTCCAACTGCTGGCAATCGGTTGTGCGAACGAGGAACGACACTCAGCTCTCCAACTCGCATCCTTCCCCAGCCCCTCCCTCAGCTCCAAGGGATCGAAGCATGCTCCGTCCTGCGTCCCAGAGAATGACTCTCGCATTGGTTCTTCTTGGTCTTCTCATCGGCAAGGTGTCCCCAGTACATGGCGAGGATTCCAACCCGGTCTTTCGGGCTGGAGCTGCTACCAGCAACATCACACCGCCACTGGGCGAGATGATTGTCGGCGGATGGAAACCGATCCCGGCCACCAATGTGCATGACGAACTTCACGCTCGCTGCCTGGTGTTGGATGACGGCACGACCAAGCTTGCCATCGTCCTTTGCGACAATGTCGGCATCCCCGTGGAAGTCTTCGATCTCGCCAAACAGCAAGCGTCCGATGCGACCGGGTTGCCAGTCTCCAACATGCTGTTGGCATCCACGCACACCCATTCGGCAACCACCGCTCGCGGAGACCTGAAAACCGCCAACGAATCCAAACTGACGGATTACCAAACCTTTGTTGCCCATCGAATCTCGGACGGCATCCGTCGTGCGATGGCGAATCTGGAACCGGCCAAGATTGGCTGGGGAAGCGAGGATGAACCGTCCGAAGTCTTCAACCGTCGCTGGTTCGTCACCGACGCCAGCTTGTTGGGCAACCCATTCGGCGGCACCGATCAAGTCCGGATGAATCCACCTCGCGGCAGCTCCAAACTGGATCGCCCCGCGGGTCCGACCGATCCCGAAATCAGCTTCGTCTCAGTACAGAGCCCCGACGGCCGGCCGATCGCCCTGCTGGCAAATTATTCGCTGCACTACGTCGGCGGCGTTCGATCCGGAGAAGTCTCGGCGGACTACTTTGGATACTTCGCGAAATTCATCGAAGAGAAACTGGGGGCAACCAATCAATCGCCACCGTTTGTCGGCATCCTTTCCAATGGCACCAGCGGCGATGTGAACAACATAAACTTCGCTGATAAATCGCCCCGGAAGTACGATCCCTACGAGAAAATGCAGGAGGTTGCGGAGAAGGTTGCCAGCCGCGTATTCGAAGCTCACCAGCAGCTCGATTTCCATGATTGGGTGCCACTCTCCGCCGAGCACACGACGTTGACGCTGAAGACCAGACAACCGACACCGGAGATGATCGCGCACTTTGAACAAATCAAACGTGGCGACGATGACAATCCAAGAAGCAGCCATCGCCGCGAAGAGATCTATGCCGATCGAATCGCGAAAATCTTGGACGCTCCCAAAGAAGTGGAAATTCAGCTGCAGGCTCTTCGCATTGGCGATTTGGGAATCGCCGCGATCCCGTTTGAAACGTTCACCGAAACGGGGTTAGAACTGAAAGACCGCAGTCCCTTCCAAGACACCTTCACGATCGAGCTCGCCAATGGCTCCTTCGGGTACCTGCCGACTCCGCAGCAACATCGTTTGGGCGGCTACGAAACATGGCTGGGGACGAACTACGTCGAGAAGGAAGCAACCACCAAAATCGTCGCAGCGTTGCTGGAGATGTTTCAAAGCCAAATAGAGGACAACTGATGCGTTGGCTTGTTGGATGGATCGTGACGCTGCTTACAACGTCACCGTTGCTCGGCATCGGAACGGCAGCCGAGCCGACCAAACCGAATTTCATCATCGTCTACTGTGACAACCTCGGTTACGGCGATATCGAGCCCTTCGGATCGACGTTGCATCGAACGCCCAACCTGAACCGCATGGCAAGGGAAGGGCGAACGTTCACCCATTTCTGCGTCACCGCAGGCGTCTGCACCCCATCGCGTGCCAGCATCATGACCGGATGCTATGCCCAACGAGTCGGAATGCATCTGAACGATCGCGATGGCGCGGTCTTGCGTCCTGTCTCTCCCTATGGCTTGCATCCCGACGAAATCACAATTGCGGAGATTCTCCAGCAACAGGACTACGCCACCGCATTGGTTGGAAAATGGCATTTGGGTGATCAACCGGAATTCCTGCCAACCCGCCAGGGGTTTGATTGGTTCTTCGGAGTGCCATACTCCGACGACATGACCGAGCGGGTTTGGGAGCGAGATGGATCGTACTGGCCACCTCTGCCTCTCATGGAAAACGAGACCGTCATCGAAGCCCCGTGCAACCGAGACGGATTGACCAAGCGTTACACCGAACGAGCGATGCAATGGATTGCCGAGCACAAAGAGGAACCGTTCTTTCTGTACTTTCCACAAGCGATGCCTGGCAGCACCAAGACACCGTTTTCCAGCGACGCTTTTCGCGGCAAAAGCCAGAACGGTCCCTGGGGAGACGCGGTCGAAGAATTGGATTGGTCGATCGGTCAGATGCTGGACCGGCTCGTTGAACTGGGCATCGCAGAAAACACCTTCGTGATCTGGACGTCCGACAACGGTGCCCCGATTAACCGCGATCCTGATGACTTGAGCCGAGGTTCCAACTTGCCGCTCCACGGTCGCGGGTACACGACCAGCGAAGGTGCCTTTCGTGTTCCCACGATCGTCTGGCAACCTGGCAAAGTGCCCGCCGGAACTCAATGTGACGAACTGACAACCACGATGGATTTATTGCCTACGTTTGCAAATCTAGCCGGATGTGAACTGCCGTCGGATCGCAAACTCGATGGCCACGACATCGCTCCGCTGCTGTTTGGTGAACCCGACGCCAAGACGCCGTACGAAGCGTTCTACTACTACCATCAAGATCAACTGCAAGCCATCCGCTCCGGTCCCTGGAAAATGTTCCTGCCGATCGATGCGTCCCCCGGACATCCACACTTCACCGCTTCGCAAAAACCAACAACGCTTCTGTTCAACGTGGTGGATGACATTGCTTGCCAGCACAACATTGCCGAGACGCGTCCTGAGATCGTTGCTCAACTGACTGCGTTGGCCGAACAAGCTCGTCAGGACCTGGGTGACAAAGATCAACCCGGCCAGGGCCAACGACTGATCGGAAAGACCGCGGACGTTTCGCCTCGACGCTTGGAAACGCGGCCGAGCGAATCCGTCCAACCGGGTTCGTGATCTCGAACGATCGGGTTCCATCTTGTGAGTCGTTTGGGCGTTGGCCCCGGTTGTACGTGGAAACCGTGGCCAACGCCAAACGGCTCAGATACCCGATGACACCTGCGTACCGATTTGACTCCCTTAAGGAACCAGCATGTCTCCCATCCATATCAATCCACGGATCGCCCCACTCACCGTTTGGGCAATGGCTGCTCTGTGCTTTCATGCCTGCGTCCCCGCTTCGCTGAGAGCCGATTCCAACGACCGCCCGAACATTGTGCTGATCCTCGCGGACGACCTCGGCTACGGAGACTTGGGTTGCTATGGCAATGACGCGGAAGCAACGCCGGCGTTGGATCGACTGGCCAGGCAAGGTGTTCGCTGGACGCAGGCCTATGCCAACGGCCCCGAATGCTCGCCCACTCGAGCGGCGCTCTTAACGGGTCGCTATCAACAACATGTGGGCGGTTTGGAATGTGCGATCGGAGTCGGCAATGTTGGACGCTATGACGATGCGATTCGGCTGCACTTGGTCAACGAACTGGGTTTGCCCGCCGACCACCCGACGTTGGCGAAGCGTCTGTCCGACGTCGGTTATGAAACGGCATTGTTCGGAAAATGGCACCTGGGTTACGAAGCCCAATTCTCACCGATGCAACATGGATTTGAGGAAGCGTTGTATTGCATCGGCGGTGCGATGGATTACTACCACTACCTCGATTCGGTCGCCACGTACAACCTGTTCCGCAACGGCCGGCCGATCAGCGGCGAAGGCTACTTCACGGACACGATCACCGATCACGCCGTGCAATATGTTCGCGACCGGAACGACAGTGAGCAGCCTTTCTTTCTGTACTTGCCCTACACCGCACCACACACGCCTTATCAACCGCCAGGCCAGTCTCCCGTCGATCCGCTGCCGCTGGATTCACCACTTTGGAAACAGAGCGACGATCCGCCCGGTGTCTACCGATCGATGGTGCGTCACATGGACGAAGGCATCGGGAAGGTGCTTCACGCCATCGAGGAATCGGGGATGACCGATCGCACGCTGGTGATTTTCGCCAGCGACAATGGTGGCACGTCGGCGAGTCGCAACGAACCGCTGCGAGGATTCAAAGGCCAGACTTTCGAGGGCGGCATTCGCGTTCCGTTGATCGCTCGTTGGCCCGGCCATTTGCCAGAAGACACAGTCAGCCAGCAAGTCACGATCACATTCGATCTGACCGCATCGATGCTGGCCGCCGCTGGGATCACTCCCGCCCAAGAAGACGCGATGGAAGGGATCGACGTCCTGTCGCTGGCCGCTTCGGGTGAACCGCCTGAACCCCGCACGCTGCACTGGCGGAAACCTCGCGACCCTCAAGTCTGGGGCGGCATACGGGACGGGAAGCTGAAGTATGTCCGGCAAGAAAAAGCCACCACCGACGGCCGATCAACGATCCAGGAATGGCTCTTCCATCTGACCGATGACATCGGCGAACAGAATGATTTGGCCTCGCAAAACCCTGGTGAGCTGGACCGTCTGAGAGGCAAGTACCTGGCCTGGGAACAAGCGGTAAGAAACAACCGCCGAGGCAGACCAGGATGGAAACCGTCGACAGACTGACGGCTCTCCTAGCCCACCAATGTGGCATATGCTTCCAGACCGTGCTCCTCGACCACAGACTGGAATCCCATGCCACAAACGGGCAGTCAAAACGCCGCGATTTTGGCAACGCTGCCGGTTGCGAGGGATTTCCCGGCCGTTTCGGCGAATCGTTTCCTCCATGGCGAGAACCGGTCAATCTGCCGCTTCGCCGAACGATGATCCTGGTGCGATGCAGGGCTCGCGCGGTAAGTTGTGGCCATGAACACGCCCACCGCCACGACCGCCCAGCCACCTCGCATCATCCGCCAACTGCCGGCCCATCTGGTCAATCAAATCGCCGCTGGCGAGGTGATTGAACGGCCCGCTTCGGTAGTCAAAGAGTTGCTCGAAAACAGCATCGATGCCGGTTCGACGAGGATTGAACTGAGCCTCGAGGGTGGCGGCGTCGAGCTGATCCGGATCAGCGACGATGGCTGCGGGATGACGGCGGAGCAATTGCCGCTGGCCGTGACCAGCCACGCGACCAGCAAACTGCCCGACGACGAATCGCTGTTCCACGTCGGCACCCTCGGTTTTCGCGGCGAAGCCCTGGCATCGATCGCCAGCGTTTCTCAAATGACCATCCGCAGCCGCGCCGAAGGCCAAGACGGTGGCTGCCAAATCGATATTCGCGGCGGAGTGATCGAAACACCCGGTCCGTGCGGATGCCCGGTCGGCACCGTGATCGAAGTCCGGAACCTGTTCTTCAACACACCTGTTCGTCGCAAGTTCTTGAAGACCCCGCAAACCGAACGCGGGCACATCGTCGAAGCCTTCACGCGTTTGGCGCTTGCCAACCCGAAGGTTCACTTTGTCCTTCGCAACGGCGACAAGGAGATGTTCGACCTCTTGCCGACCACACGCTGGGCGGATCGCATTGAATCGTTCTTCGGAACTGAAATCTCCGAAGCGTTGATTCCGATCGAAAACCAAGACGAAACCGTTCAGATCACCGGTTATGCCTGCGACCCATCGGTCAGCCGTGGCAACAACCGAATGCAGTACCTGTTTCTCAACGGTCGGCACATCCGCGACCGGGCGTTGCAACATGCTCTGGGAGAAGCCTACCGAGGCATGCTGATGGTCGGCCGCCATCCGGTTTGCTTCCTGCGAATGCGAATGCCAGCAGACATGATCGATGTCAACGTGCACCCCGCGAAACTGGAGGTTCGCTTCACCGACAGCGGACGTGTGTACAGCCGGTTGTTGCAAACGCTTCGCCAGCGATTCCTTTCGACCGACATGACTCACCGCGTGGGATCCAACCCGGTCCCCGCACCGATGAGCGAAGAAGAGCAACGCCAGACCGCTCCCGAATCGGTCATGGGCATGCGTCCCAACGAAGTCGACCAGCAACGCCAGTCGGTGATCGAATGGGCCCGAACCGGTGGACCTCCATCAGGATCATCCGCGACGTCCAATACTCAGATGCTGGGTGGAGCTAGCGGCACGCCGGACTTTCGACCGTTCGGCGATTCCAATTCCATTGGCCATGGCTCGCACGCCTCCACAGGCATGGCAGCCCCGTCCGCGCCGCTCGCTTCGCCGAACACTTGGTCACCGGGATCCACCGCCGGTGTCGATTCGCCTCGCCCATCGACAGCCGCCGAAGGCATTGAGATGACGCCGTGGGAAGGCGACAACTCAGGTGACTCCAACGCGAATGATTCAGCAATCGTCGGTTCGCAGAACGATGGCACGCAGACCGCGGGAATGCCCACACCCAGCGTGAGCCACCTTGGGTTTCAAGTGCACCAGCGTTATCTCGTCACGCAAGACGAGAAAGGCATGGTCGTGATCGATCAACACGCTCTGCACGAACGTGTGCTCTACGAACGTGTTTGCCAAAAAGTGCTTCACGAAGACGCTTCTTTGGAAGCCCAACAGTTGTTGGTTCCTGAACCTGTTTCACTGACTCCGGCCGAGCGAGCTGCGGCTCTCGAGGTGAAGGACACGCTCAGCCGAATCGGTTTAGAAATTGAGGACTTCGGTGGCGAAACGATTCTGATCCAGTCGTACCCAGCGATGCTGCCAAACAAGCCGCCGGCGGACATGTTGCGAACCGTTTTGGAATCGGTGATGGGCGCCGGCCGAGATCCCAACCCGAAGGATTTGCTGAATCACTTGCTCAGCACCGTCGCTTGCAAAGCCGCCGTGAAAGCGGGCGATCCACTGTCTCCGGAAGAGATCACCAGTTTGCTGGAACAGAAGGACTTGTACCAAGAAACGCACCATTGCCCTCACGGTCGGCCAACGGCGTTGTTCTTCAGCCGCGATGAACTGGACCGAATGTTTGGTCGACTGGGCCCGCGTGGCAAAGCCTCGGTGTCGCCATGACGGACGCGAATCACTCGCGCCCCAAGCTGGCGATCACGATGGGGGACGCCGCCGGAATCGGTCCCGAAATCGCACTTCGAGTCTGGAATTCATCGGAGGTCCAGTCACTGGGTTACCCGCTGCTGTTTGGCGACGCGGCCATCTACCAACGCGCCGCGAAGAAGCTCGGCTGCGATTGTCCCGGCACAATCTCGCTGGCCGAGTTTTTGGTCATGCCAAAGCAATCAATACCGCGTGATGCACCGCACGGCGTGATCGTCGATTGCGGGAAACTCATCGCAGAAGAACTCGATGACTTCACCCCAGGAAAATTCAGTGCCGCGACCGGGCGAGCCTCCTATCAATCCGTCACCGACGCAATTGACGCCGCGGTGTCGGGTCACGTCGACGCGATTGTAACGGGGCCCATCCAGAAGGAAGCCTGGCATCAAGCCGGGATCGACTTCCCCGGCCACACCGAGTTGTTGGCCGATCGAGCGGGCAGGGCAGTGCAGGGCGAACCAGCAGACGTTCGCATGATGCTGGCCAGCGACACGATCGCCTGCGTTCTTGAAACGATCCACATTCCGCTGGCCGATGTCGCCTCGCAGCTCAAGACCGAATCGCTGGTTCGCACGATCAACTTGGCCGGCGAAACGGTGCAACGTCGCAACCAAAATCGCGGCAGTTTGCTGCCTCCTCGCATTGCTGTTTGTGGGCTGAATCCGCATGCGGGTGAGAACGGATTGTTCAGCCACCGAGAAGAAGAACAAATCATCCTGCCGGCGATTGAGGCTGCGAAGCAATCAGGATGGACGATCGAAGGACCGCTATCGCCCGACACCGCCTTCACGCCGGCGATGCGAGAACGAATCGACATCTACGTTTGTATGTATCACGACCAAGGACTGATTCCATTGAAAGCGTTGTCGTTCGACGACGCGGTCAACGTGACACTGGGCCTGCCGATCATTCGCACCAGCGTTGACCACGGGACGGCCATGGATCTGGCTTGGCAAGGCAAAGCCAGCGTCAATAGCATGTTGGCAGCGATCCGGTGGGCGGTTCCGTGACGACGTCGGAGTCAACGTTGGAACCGCAAACTCAGCCCGCGCGATCTTCGCTGATTTGGAGCTGGTTGGCCTTGATGGGCGTGTGCTTTTTGTACGCTGGCGATGCTGCCCCTGGAGTCAACGAAGCTCACTACTTGGTGAAGGCCAAAAACTTCTGGCAACCCGATTGGTGCGCCAATGATCTTTTCGCGTCATCGGGCAAAGCTCACGCGACCTATTACTGGCTGTTCGGTTGGCCGACTCAATTTGTCTCGATGAATGCAACCGCTTGGATCGGACGTGTTGTCGGATGGTCATTGTTGGCGGCGGGGCTGCTTCGACTGACCCAAGCGATGCGAATGCCACCGATCAGCAGCGTATGGGTCATGGTCATTTGGATCCTCGGCATCCAGCATGGAAACCTTGCTGGTGAGTGGGTCATCGGCGGAATCGAGGCGAAGGTTCCCGCCTACGGGTTGGTACTTTTCGGATTGGCGGACATTGTCCAGCGGCGTTGGTCGCGAGGCTGGGTCTGGCTGGGTGCCGCGGCCGGATTTCATGTGCTGACCGGTGGCTGGTCCGTGGTCGCCGCCGCGTTCGCATTTTGGATCACCGAGCGTGGCCCCAAACGTTGGCGGGTTTCCGAGTTGGCCGGCGAACCAGCGGGCGAGGATGCCGGACCGATCCCCGCCTTTTTCAGCCGAGGTTTGTTCCTTGGGGGAGCCCTGTCCCTGGTCGGGCTGGTTCCCGCCGCCGCGATGTCGTGGGGAGCAACCGAGGCCGAGCAAGTTTCAGCAGCTCGGATCTACGCCTACTTCCGAATCTCGCACCACTTGATGCCCGCAGCATTTCACGCCGATTGGTATGTCCGGCATGCCATCCTGACACTCGTTTGCTTGGTGGGGCTGAATACTGTTTGGCGGCGAACATCCGGTGCCAAGAATGGCCTCACGCCCGAAACACGGGCAATCGCGGCGGACCAAGCGATTGCGTTTCGAATCCTGGGCTGGTTTGCCATCGGCTCGATGACGATCAGCCTGGTGGGATTGCTGGTCGGATTGCTTCCGGCGGTGTATCCCGATCAGGCCGCCAAGCTGCTGCGGTTCTATTGGTTCCGACTGGCCGATGCGGTCACACCGCTGACGCTGGCATTCTTGGTGGTCCATTTCTTTTGGCAAAGATCGACTCTTTCACGAAAACCAGCCACCACCGCGATCAACGCCGACCTGGCCCGGATCTGGATTGGACGAGCCGGAATGGCCGTCGTGGTTGGTTTCTTTGCCGACGCCTGCTGGGAAAAGACTCAGACTGGGGTACCAGTTTCAGTCAGCAATCGGCTACTGGGGCTCAATGCGGATGCGGACTACGCCGAGCAGCGACGCACGATGGAAGACTGGATTGCCGTGTGCCAGTTCATCCGAGCCAGCACGCCAGAAGACGCCGTATTGCTGACACCGAGACACCAACAAACGTTCAAGTGGTACGCCCATCGGGCCGAAGTGGTCAACTGGAAGGATACGCCGCAAAACGCGGTTGCGTTGCGAGAGTGGGCCAAACGATTTCTGGAGGTTTACCCCGCTCGATTGTCGACCATGCGAGTCACGATTCGGTACGACGACCTACGAGCCATGCGGGCCAAATACGGCTGCGACTGGATCGTGGTTGACCGACGAGTCGTGGGTCCTGAACTGCCTTTGGTGCAGATTTATCCGGCGTCAAATCAGCGGAATTCGACCTATGCGGTCTACGAACTCCCTTGACGGATGGACCATTTGGCTTTTTACGACAAAATTCGCCCAAGAATTTTGTGGGGAGCCCGATTTTGCCCCAATTCCGTCTTGTCGCCTGTTCGCGGATCGGTACACTCTGCCTTCCCCATCGCAAGGCCGGTTTATCGGTTCTCGCGCGGGGTGAACTTGAGCTGGCCAACGTAGCTCAGTTGGCAGAGCAGCTGATTTGTAATCAGCCGGTCGTGGGTTCGAATCCCTCCGTTGGCTCTTGCGAAATCGATTCAACGCCGATGGCGAATGAACCGAACAACAGACAATCGAAACAGTCTGCCAAGCAAGTTCACAGAAGTAGACGAAGAAGAGGTGCGAAAGCACTCAAAAAAAGAAGTCATTCGAATCGCAAGCCACACTTTTGATTCGAAAAACATGATTTGGGGGTTTGCCCGAGTGGTTAAAGGGGGCGGACTGTAAATCCGCTGGCTATGCCTACACAGGTTCGAATCCTGTAGCCCCCATTTGAAGATGTAAGATGCTGTTAGCTGCAAGCTACTGGCTGCTGTTTCCCCTTGCCCTTTGACGGGTTTTCGCGGAAAACCAGCAAATAGTAGCCGGTCGCTGGCAGTGGAAGACGCGGGTGTAGCTCAATGGTAGAGCAGCAGCCTTCCAAGCTGAATACGAGGGTTCGATTCCCTTCACCCGCTCCA
>NZ_DDGH01000083.1:183216-187836 GCF_002337565.1 Rhodopirellula sp. UBA1907
AGAGCAGCAGCCTTCCAAGCTGAATACGAGGGTTCGATTCCCTTCACCCGCTTCGCTGCTGTAGCTCAGGGGTAGAGCGCCTCCTTGGTAAGGATGAGGTCATGGGTTCAAATCCCATCAGCAGCTTCAAGTCGCTCAAAGTTAAGTTCCCATCGGGGAGCGGGCTTTGGGTGCAACATCGTTTTTGTTTCGTTTCGATTTTCAAGTAGATCGAATGCGATCAACACGGCCGAATTGCCGGCGAGTAACCGTGGGTGTGAACGCGGTCGACGGCAGCAAGGGTTTTCGAGGAGCGTATCTCCCCGAGAACAGTGGTGCGGATCGCGAATGCAGGTGAACCAGAATGGCTAAGGACAAATTTGAACGTACCAAGCCCCACGTCAACGTAGGTACGATCGGTCACATTGACCATGGTAAAACGACGACGACGGGTGCTATCCTCGCTGTTCAAGCCGCTAAGGGCTTGGCACAAGCGAAGGGTTACTCTGATATCGCCAAGGGCGGTACTGTCCGTGATGCAACGAAGACTGTGACCATTGCGGTCGCTCACGTTGAGTACGAAAGTGAAAATCGTCACTACGCTCACATCGATTGCCCCGGCCACGCTGACTTTGTCAAGAACATGATCACCGGTGCCGCCCAGATGGACGGTGCGATTTTGGTCGTGTCGGCAGCTGACGGCCCAATGCCACAAACCAAGGAACACGTGTTGCTCGGTCGCCAGGTTGGCGTTCCTTACATCGTTGTGTACTTGAACAAGTGCGACTTGGTCGACGACGAAGAATTGCTCGAACTCGTCGAACTCGAAGTTCGCGAATTGCTCAGCAAGTACGACTACCCAGGTGACGACGTTCCTGTTGTTCGTGGTAGCTCGTTGCCTGCTTACAACAATCCAAGCGATCCAGAAGCCAGCAAGTGCATCACTGAGTTGATGGAAGCACTTGACTCGCACATTCCTGAGCCTACCCGTGAAGACGACAAGCCATTCCTGATGGCGATCGAAGACGTCTTCTCGATCGAAGGTCGTGGTACGGTTGCTACCGGACGTATCGAGCGTGGTGTCGTGAAGGTCGGCGAAGAAGTCGAAATCATCGGCCTTGGTCCAAACTCGACCAAGACCACCTGCACCGGCGTTGAAATGTTCCGCAAGGAAATGAACGAAGGTCGTTCGGGCGACAACGTTGGTTGCTTGCTTCGTGGTGTTAAACGCGAAGACATCCAACGTGGTCAAGTTCTGGCAAAGCCAGGCAGCATCACGCCTCACACCAAGTTCGAAGCAGAAGTTTACTGCTTGAGCAAAGACGAAGGTGGCCGTCACACGCCATTCTTCAGCGGTTACCGCCCTCAGTTCTACTTCCGCACGACTGACGTCACCGGAACGGCCAACTTGATCGGTGCCGACATGTGCATGCCTGGCGATAACGTCAAGGTCGAAGTTGAATTGCACAAGCCAATCGCAATGGATGACGGTGTTCGTTTCGCTATTCGCGAAGGCGGCCGTACCGTTGGTTCAGGCGTTGTGACCAAGATTGTCGAGTAATCTGCGTTTGCAGAAAGTTGTCTATAAGCGATAAGCTGGTAGCTGTTAGCTAGTGGCTTATCGCTGTTTCAGGGGCGTAGCTCAATTGGCAGAGCACTGGTTTCCAAAACCAGCGGTTGTGAGTTCGACTCTCGCCGCCCCTGCTGTCCAGAATTCTGGTTTGCCCCCGCGATCAATAGGATGTGACCGCGGTAGAGGTCTGAGCAAACTGGCCCATGACCAATTTGGCTCAACACCAGAATCAATTCACGAAGGAGTCCACGGGTGTCCAAAGATCTAACCCAATCCGGCACGGCCGGCGCCGGAGGCAGTTCGCTGAGCAGCGAATTGTTCCATGCTGGTGTGTACAAAGCCAACCAAGGCCGGATCGTTCGCCAACTGACGGCTCTCGCCGTTTGGGTGATCGTTGCGTTGGGTTGCTGGCGTTTGTATTCGTTCCTGCCTTCGGCCATGGGAGAATCCTCCCTCGCCGCTCGTGCCATCCCGGCAGCGTTGCTGGCTGCTGGCCTGTGGTTCGGTTTCCGTGTCGTCAATTGGCCTCGATTCGCCGATTTCCTAATCGCTGTCGAAGCGGAAATGAACAAGGTGACTTGGCCGAGCAAGGATGAATTGATCCGGGCTTCCGTGGTCGTGATTTTCACTATCTTCTTCCTTGCCATCACATTGTTCCTGTTCGATGTTCTCTGGCAATTTATCTTCAACTTCATCGGGGTAACATCGTGAGTGATGATGACGTGCAAGACGTCGACTCGCCAGAAACCGAAGCCTCTCCCGCCGCTTCGGAAGCTCCCGCGCCCCCGCCACCGGCTCCCGTTGACCCCAACGCGCCGCCCAAACCAGAAGTGGACGATGAGTCCCCGATGGATTGGTACATCCTGAAAGTCGCATTCAACCGCGAAGATTCCATCGCAGAAGCCCTTCGCAAGAAGGTTCGCATGGAAGACATGGGTGAGTACTTCGGCGACATCGTGGTGCCATCCGAGGACGTCGCCACATTCACTCGCGATGGAAAACGCCGCGTTAGCAAACGAAAACTGCTGCCCGGTTACATCATGGTGTATATGTCGATCAACGACGACACCTGGTTCCTTGTCCGTGAAGTCGGCGGGATCAGCGATTTCACCGGTTCGGCTGGCAAACCCCAGCCAATGGAACCCGAAGACGTGGAGCGATTCATCAATCGTCCCGCCGTCGACGACGAAGACGAAACACCGATCAAAACGGCGATTCCTTTCAAAGTCGGCGACCGCGTTCGCGTCAAAGAAGGCAACTTCGAAAACCAAGAAGGCGAAGTCGATGTGGTCGACGAAGCCAACGGCCGCGTGACAGTGATCATCAACATCTTCGGACGCAGCGTCCCGATGGAACTGGATCACTGGCAAGTAGAGCCTTTGTAAAAAGCCGCTAGCTTCTAGCTATTAGCCGCTTGCGTTATTATCTTCACCCATCCCACTTCAAACACCTCAGATTGCGTTGGCCTTTCAGCAGAACGCTGCAACCAAAAAGCTAACCGCTAATCGTTAATCGCTAAAAGCTGTTTACCTATGGCAAAACAAGTCACTGGCCAAGCCAAGTTCCAAGTCCCCGGCGGTCAAGCCACTCCTGCACCTCCTGTTGGTACATCGCTGGGTAAATACGGCGTGAACTTGGGACAATTCGTTCAACAGTTCAACGATCGCACCAAGGAATACAACGGCACGCCGATTCCTGTCATCGTCACGGTTTACAACGACCGTAGCTTTGATTTCATCACCAAAAGCCCACCAGCGGCCTCGATGTTGATGCAATCAGCCGGTATCGCCAAAGGCAGTGGCGTCCCCAACAAGGACAAAGTTGCAACGGTCACCCGAGCACAGTGCGAAGAGATCGCTCAAAAGAAGATGGAAGACCTCAACGCCCGTGACATCGATCAAGCGACTCGCATGATCGAAGGCACCGCTCGCAGCATGGGCATCATCGTCGACGGCTGATCGACGACCTCGATTGCCCCGACCTCTTTTCGGGGCTCGACTATTTTTTGCTTTCGGACTTTGCCTCGATGAATTTCATCGAGGCACTGTTCATGCAAAAGCGTTTGCCGGTTGGTGCGGGACCATCATCGAAAAGATGCCCCAGATGGGACTTGCAACGTTTGCAATGAACTTCCGTTCGCGGATAGATCATCTTGTAGTCCGTCTTGTACCCGACGGCATCTTTCTCAATCGGCAAGTAGAAGCTCGGCCATCCAGTTCCTGACTTGAACTTGGTCTTGCTATCAAAAAGTGGCTTGTCACAGACGATGCAGTGATACTCGCCCGTCTTCTTGTTGTTCCAGTACGCGTTTCGGAACGCGGGTTCGGTCGCAGCATTCTGAGTCACATCGTATTGAATCCGGTTCAAACGGCGACGCAGCTCGGCCTTTGTCGCTGGCACGTAGTCCTCATCAGAAGAAGCTTCGGCATCGTCCGCCCGCTTCTCTTGGGTGACCTCAAGCGGCGATTCACTTCCTCGCGAGCGGGACTCATCGGCTCGCAACGCCAGTCCGCCGAGCAGAAGACCACTCGCACCAATCACGCTCAGCGTGATCGTCCGAAACGAGCCAGAGTGTTGTGAATGAATCTGCATCGCGTCATCTCCAAAATCAGTCCGTGTACCGAAAACTCATCGTGTCGTGATCGCCAAATTGACGCGAAACATGGGTCCTTCCGTCCGTACTAATCCTGCTGCAGCGAGGAAACCCAGTGGGTCGCCCGTCGCGTCAAACGCCCTCCATTGTAATGGGTTGTCACCCCTGTTGACCGCCAAAACACGCTCTCGCTTGCCACTTCGATCACCGATCTGCAACTGCCTCCGACTCAAATTCGCGTTCAATTGCGGCGATTTCGATGATTCTGACGCTGACCTCGGCTCAGACCGCGGCGTTGAAAGGCAATGGAATCCATCGTTTCGCCGGGTTCGGTGCTCAGCCTCTACAATGCGTGCCTCACACGCTTCACGCCACATCATGACGCCAACGGATGTCCACGCATTCTCTTCAGATCAACGGATTGGCCATCGACCGAGGGTCCACCAGGATCATCGACGACTTTGATCTGGCACTG
>NZ_DDGH01000083.1:187951-188318 GCF_002337565.1 Rhodopirellula sp. UBA1907
TCGACGACTTTGATCTGGCACTGGTCCCGGGCGAGTACTGCGTTGTGCTCGGGCCAAGCGGTTGCGGGAAGAGCACGTTGCTGCACTGCATCGCGGGGTTGCTGGAAGCCGCTCGCGGTTCGATTGCGATTGACGGATACGACGTGACCCGCATCACGGCTAGAAAGCGAGACGTTGGGCTGCTGTTCCAGCACGACACGATGTACCCGCATCTGACGGTCGAACAAACGCTCCAGATCGCATGTCGAGCGAATCTACGTCGTCGCCCATCGGCAACGGAAACGAACCAAAAGATTCAATCGATCCTGCAAACGCTCAACCTGGATCCCGCCTGGCTGCCACGACGACCAGAAACTCTCAGCGGTGG
>NZ_DDGH01000083.1:188465-221591 GCF_002337565.1 Rhodopirellula sp. UBA1907
AGACGGCGGGTAGCTCTCGCCAAAACGCTGATCCGAGAACCATCGGTTTGCTTGCTTGACGAACCTATGGCGGCGATCGACCGATTGGCAGCTGAATCTTTGATGCAGCATTTGGCTGAAGTTTCTGGCCAAACTGAATCGACGACGTTTGTTCATGTGACCCACGACGGCGACGAGGCAATGCGTTTGGCAGATAAAATCGTTGTCATGTCGAACGGTTGCATCCTTCAAACCGGAACACCACGGGAGATCTATCAGTCGCCCAACTGCACGGACGTTGCGTTCGCTCTTGGGTCACCTCCGTGCAATCTGCTGCCGCTGGATGAAGTGTTTCGGTCCTGTCCAAAACTCGGCGAAGCCCTCCAATCGTCGCCGCCTGATTCAACCAATGAGCTCGCTTTGATGATCCGTCCGGAAGCGATCCAATTGGTTGAGCCAGATCTCAATGAGAAAGCGATGCCAACCGTCACTGAATTGGGCGTGTGGCAATTTCCAGTCACTCTTTTGGAACGACGTGATTTGGGTGGCCGCCATCTCCTCCGATTGCAACTCATCGGCTCGGAGAACTCACCGCCGCTCTCGGCAACCACTTTTCAAAAATCGATTCCGCACGAGACCGGAACTCGATGGATCTGCCAGGTTCCGGTATCCGACCTTCGCGTGGTCGCGAAGTCGCCGCAGTACCCCAAGTCCGGCACTTCCAAGACCTGTGGCGGGACGGAATCGTAGGTTACGATGTCTCGATGAAATCGAAACGCACCAACAATCGACGCGGCAAGCCCAAGCAACGAAACCTCAAGGGCGGAACCGATGACGGCAAGCCAACCAAGCTGAGAATCATCGGCGGTGACATGCGTGGCCGCCCCGTGACCTATCACGGCGAGGAATTCACTCGCCCGATGCGTGACAGCGTTCGCGAAAATCTGTTCAACATCTTGGGCCGAGCCTGTCGCGGCACGATCGCGTTTGATCTGTTCGCCGGCACCGGTGTGCTGGGCCTGGAATCGATCAGCCGCGGTTCCACCAGCGCCGTCCTGGTCGAACCGATGCGAAAGGCGATCGCCCAAATTCGCGACACGACCGAGCGGCTCGGCATTGAAGACAAAGTCCGCTTGGTGACGGGCGACGCATTCGCGTTGGCCGATCAATTGCTGAAGCCATCCAGTCCGGAAGACGACACCGCCTGGATCGTCTTCCTCAGTCCGCCGTATCGAATGTGGACCGACCCGGAATACTATCCCAAGCTGAAATCGATCATCGTCCGAGTCCAGCAATACGCTCCTCCCGGCAGCGTGCTGGTCGTCGAGACCGACAACACGTTTGACCTGGAACAACTGCCGCCTGGCGACTGGGACATTCGAACCTACGGCATCACTCACCTAGCGTTCTTGGAACCCGGCAACGTGTGCGGCTTGGTCACTCCTTTTCCAGTTCCTGAATGAACCGCAGCAGCAACGGATGGGAAGGCTCGGCCATCTGACCGTGGTTGTATCCGTCGAGTTCCATCAACTTGGTATGAGGGTGACCGACGACTTGCATCATCCGCCAAAGGTAAGCGTTCTCCTCATAACGACCAAGCATTTCGAGTTCGCGATCGCCAGTGATTAATAGCAACGGCGGAGCGTCCTTGCGAACATGGAACAGCGGTGCCATGTCATCGATGACCGGTTGGCGACCATCAATGCCGTTCTCTTTGCGAACCGTGAAGTGCGTGATCGTGTGACCGCTGTAAGGGATCAAACCTGCGATCTGATTGGCGTCGATGTCATGCTCTGCGAGCCAACGTTGATCCAATCCGACCATGCTGGTCAAGTACCCGCCGGCCGAATGACCACTGACGTAGATGCGTTTGGGATCGCCACCGTATTGCTCGATGTTCTTGAACACCCATGCCACCGCGGCCGCGGCATCTTCCACATACGCCGGTGATTTGACTTTGGGATGCAAGCGATAATTCACCGCTGCAACGGCAATCCCTTGATCAAGCAAACCTTCGGGAAAGGATTTGTTTCCACCGGTCAGTCCGCCGCCGTGGAACCAAACCACGGTCGAGAATCCCTTTTCATCGGTCGGATGAATCAGATCGAGACGGCAACGCTGCTTCTCGTACTCCGTCAGATCGTCCCCGGTCCGGTAGAGCAAGTCTTTGAACGTTTGAGTTGCGTGTTTAGACGCGGTCGAATCTTGTGCGGTGACCGAACCGACACAAACGAAAAGAATCGCAACGAGTGCGATTCGCGAGTCAACAATTCTGTGCACTTCAAAACCTCATGCAGCGGGACGATGGAACCGCTGCATGATAGTCGATCGAAGATTCACGAACGTGTGAAGTTGAGTCCACCGTTGGTGCCACCGCCAACTCGAAAGACAAAGCCACCGTTCTGGCTGGCCGTCCAAGTGCCTTCCATCTTTTGAAGATCTTGCGAGCGGACCAAAGTCAGGCTGCCGCCATCCAATCGGTACTGGCCGGAGAACTGGCTGGTCTTTCCCGACTTGGAAGCAACCCAAACAAACGAGCCATCGGAGTTCAACTCCAGCGACACCGATTGCTCACCGGGCAAAGAAACGTTCCACGATCCCACATGAGGTTGGGCAGGCGAGCTGACACTGGAAGCCGGCGTGGCCGATCCAAACGTAGGGATCTGCGAGGAAGCCGCTGCTGGTTGAGTTGCTGGTGCGGCGGCTGGTGCGGGTGCCGCGGTTTGAGTCGGTGCGGTCGCTTGGGTTGGCTTCGCAGCACGTTGATTGATCGAGGCCAACATGGCGAGAGCCGATGCTTCCGCCGATGCAGCAGGCTGAGTCGCGGGAGCAGCCTGGGTGGCAGGTTGGGCTTGAGCTTGTTGTTGGACAGGTGCCTGTTGCTGCACTGCTGCCTGTTGCTGAACAGGTGCCTGACGCGCTGGTGCAGCTTGCGAGCCTTGAACCTGCTGGCCGGCGAAGTTGTTCGGGGCGGGTTGCTGACTCAGCGATGGTTGGCTGACCTGTTGCTGCGGAGCGAACTGTTGCCCCGAAACAGGCTGGCGGGACACAGGCTGACCTGCGAACGACTGCGAAGCGACCGGCGAAGGCTGAACGCTGATCGGAGCGTTGTGATAAACCGGAGCCTGACGATAGGTGGGCTGGATCGACGAGTAGTGAGGTGTCGACGATGGGTAGCGATTGGTCGTGCGAGACGAGTGGATCTGCGACACGATTCGCGAAACTCCGCTGCGACGGGCTCCGCCACAGGCTTGGGCTTCGACGGCTGTTCCAGCAACGGTGCTGATCACGGAAGCGGCCAAGATCCATTTTTTAGCTTGAATTTTCATCGTTCTGTCTCCGGTCTTTGGAAAGTTTGAATTCGCGTCGCGGCGATGTCTTCGCCTTACAAACTGCCAAGCGGCAGACTTCTGAATGCGTTACAGAGAAACTTCGATTTTCTTGAATGCCCAAAATTCACTTAGCCAACCACGACGCCAGCGTCTGGGTCGACGACTCGGGTGTGGCCTTTTCCTTCGTCTTGGATTCCAGTTGTTTGCTCATCGCTCCGGCAATTCGAGCGACATAATCGATCGAGGCCGCCACCGCTTCATCAGGTGCGGTCGCATCCAATTTCGCGACATACAGGATCAAAAACTCGCCCGCACCGTTCTTTTCCACGACCCAGCCACCGATCTTGGTCGCTGAGTTTTGACGCATCAGCCGCATCATCAGCTCGGCCGAGGGCTCGTCACTGCTGACCGAAACCAACGACCAAACCTTTCGCACGTCCGCACGCTGGAAGTACTCAGTGTCCTTCGCAACAAAAACGGACTGCGTCGTCCCCGAAGAAAGCTTCTGCTTGACCTCATAGTGACCGGTCGAATGCAATTCGAAATCCACCTCCGCATTCTTCAGAACCACCTTGGTGCCCAAAGGAGCCGCTTTCCAAGGGCTTTTGACGAAAGCCTTGATTTCCTGAACGTCCACGCAGTAGCTGACCAGGTTCTGCGAGGGCGAGAATGACTGGGCAATCGCGATCAATTCGCCGGCTTGATTGACGACAGGTCCGCCGCTGTCACCCGGTTTGATGGGCGTCTGAGTTTCGACGACGCGAAAATCGTGCTCGCCGTGATCTGATTTGAACTTCTTCTGATAGATCGAACGGACCGTGCCGCTGGTGTAGACCCACAGGACGTCGGAACCGCCGGGATTGCCGATCAGATCGACTGATTCGCCGGTCGTGACGCTCGTCTCCGCCATCGCGATCGCTTCGGCTCGTTCAGGCACTTCCGCCAACTCGATCAGGGCCAAATCTCGCTTGCGATCGACGGCAACGATCCGGCCGGGCTGAGCTAATTTCAGCACCGAATCCAGGTATTGCTTGCGTTTGACCATCGTTTCGCCGTTCTTTTTCTCGGGAAAGAACACCACGGCGGTGCGACTGTCACCGACCACGTGGGCGTTGGTCAGAACCAGCTTTTTATCCGCATCGATGAAGACGCCTGTCCCGGTGGAGGTTTGGTCTTCCCCATTCGCCGTGATGATCCACACGGTCGATGGAAGGACTTTTTTGTAGGTTTCCCCGCCCGCCATGGCGTTGGTCGTTTGAAGCGAGATGACCAGCATGACAGCCGGGCAGAGCAGCGACATCCAACGGTGAAAAGCAATTCGAAGCATTCGAGTCAGGCGGCAGCGAAACATTGGATCACCTCATCAGATCAGGTGTGGTGCGGAAAAGGGAACAAAAGACCAAGCGTGGTCTCTCGGCGGGTGTTACCGAAAATCACTTCTGACGCTTGAAATTCACTTTCACTGTGCCGATTTCCAGCTCGAACTGGTCGGCGTCGCTCCACGTCAGCGGAAAAACCAACGGATCTCCCGAGTCCGCTTTCAGAGAAAACTTGCCGTCCTTCAGCGAGTATTTGCCGGACGACACCGTCGATTTGGAATCCTTGACGTGAACCAATTGGAACGTCCCCGATCCCTCCGAAGCCGCTTTCAGATCGATCGCGTAGGCTTCACCAGACACGGGAGTCGCCAGCCATTGTCCAACCAGCGAAAACTCAGCCACTGCCGCTTTCGCCGTGTTTTCCGCTGGTGTGGCTCGAAACTGCGACCAAGCTGCTGAGTTTTTCACCGCGAATTGGCTGAGCGATTGCAGTTTTGACCGCAACGATTCCGTGGTCAGCCCCACAGCCGACATCGTCGAACGCAGCACCAACTGCCCCTGCTTTCTAGCCTCCGCCGATTCGCGATTGATCCCAAAGAAAGTCGCCTGGGTCGCTTGCCCGGCTTCCATCAGCGACAGCCAAATCGCTCGCTCATTCTCAAGGGAAGCTTCGCCGAGCGTCACGAGCGCCATTTCAAAGACCACCTTTGGTGAATCGCCTTGGATGGTCATCCGAGTCGAGAAACTCCATTTGTCCGATTGGCTGACCAACCGAATCGCACCGAATTCGCGAACGGCATCGGCATCGATCTCTTTCGCCAGCGGAAAGAGTTGGTCCAGGTCTTTGACCGAGTCCACTTTCGCGGCTCCGGCCTGAATCGTGATGGCGGCCTGGTTGGCTTCGCTGGACGACTTAGAAGAAGCCGTCGTGAAAACGGAATCGATCGCGACCTTCGAGAACAGTTCGTCATCCGCCAAACCGCGAGCGGCGGGCAGAACAACGCACAACAGGGCCAGGCAAAGACTTCGGTGAGTGAGACGCATGGGTTCGCTCGTTTGTCAGAGGAAAGAAGGATCACGCACGCGTGTGGGCGATGATTTCCAAGCGAAACCTCGGGTTCGTTGTTACAGATTCGATGTTTCAAAAACAAATTCGTTTTTTCCAGTAACAACTTTGGGCCTCCTCCGCTTAGCCGTTCAGTCACAAGACGAACGACAGCGAAACGACGCGGCACACTCGCTGGCGACTTTCTTACAACGCCGCAAAACAAACTTCCTGGAGACTGAACGATGTCCAAACGAACTCTGATCACCGCTGCCATGGCCATGACCTTCTGCTTGGTTGGCACCGCCGTGAAAGCCGACGACAACCTGCTCGCTCGATTGGCTGCCGCCGAAAGCAACAACACCGCCGACATCGAGAACATCGACGAAGCTTCGGCCGACGACATGGAACTCGGACTGGCCGATGTCGAATCACTGCTCAACGACGGCGAAGACGAAGTCGATTCAGAAGAGGCAGTCGCAGCTTGCTACCGTCGCTTCCGTGGCAGCTACGGGTACCGCAGCTATGGCCATCGCAGCTACGGCTACTCTCACTACAACTCGTACTACAGCCCCTACAGCTACTCGTCTTATCACTACACACCAGTCGTGCACTACAAGCCCGTTGTGCACCACTACTACACCCCCGTCTACACAAGCTACTGGGGATGCTGGTGAGCCGCAGCAGTACGATTCACAGCACGGTGATTCACTTCACCGAGTGATCGCACCAAAGCAACGCATCACCCACATCGCACGGCATGCCCGGTACATCCCACCAGTGGATTGCCGGGCTTTTTCATGAATCAACCACCACATCGACAAGGCTCAATCCCATGTATCGCACATCCTTTTCCGTGAAGGCACTCAACACGGCCATCCTGTTCATCGCCTTCGTGACCATCGGCATCGTCGCATGCCAAGGCCAGGGCTTCATCGTTCCTCCTGATGACATCGGCGACTTGGAAATTGTCGAAGTCAAACAACTCCCCGTCGTCGATCAATCCTGTGGTCCACGCTTCGGGATCGTGATCGCCAACAAAAGCAATCGCTGCGTCAAAGACTTCCACGTCACAGCGATTGGTTCGCTGGGACAATCGTTGCCGCATTCGCCTCGCACCACCGTGGTCGCTGGACAAATCCCCGCCAATGGAGCCCTGCAAGTCGAAGTCTCGCTGCCGATTGAGACGCTCGCGATGGGCAACCGCGATGGGCAACCGCGGTGGGCTGATCATTGGCCTGCAACACTTGACCGTGATCATCGATAGCTGGGACGAGTTCTTCGAATGCAACGAGTTCAACAATCGCAAATGCTTCTCGATGGATTCCTTGTTAATCGAAACCGTCGAGGCGGTGACGGTCGAAACAGTCACGGAAGTCGCTCCTGCAGCGTCATCTCAGCAAACCACTGTGCAGCCCAACACGGCACCTCCAGCCAACATTGCTCCGCAAACCAGCGGAATCAATCAACCGGCTCCCGCCGCGGTCGCGGTCTCACCTCAAGATCCGCTGCGTTCAGCAATCGAACAAATCACACCGAACGGCAACAACCCTTCGCAGTGATTTGCTTCGACAAGTCTCCCTCGAACCAACGGCGAGGCCTCAACGCGGCGTGGCCGTTGTTTCGTTGGAGAGCACCTCCGCCAGAACAGCCCAGGTTCGAACGATGATGCGATAGCTCGCGAACGCACCGAGCAAACCGATCATGCCAGCGATGATAGCAATCAGCAGATACTCTTTCGTTTGCCCTTCACTGAAGACCATCAAGGCAGCTCCCATCAACGGAATGACGGCGGCGATCAACAAAAACGATTCGCTATCACTGATCATTTGCTGAGCATGACGTTCGAACTTTGGATCCCGCATCGTCGGTCGAATCATCTTGGGATAGTGCACGCAAGTCGCCACCACGTTCAGCGCGAACAGCGGGTACACCATCGCCACCCCGCCACAAATCAGCAGCGAGATGAAAAAGTGAACCGCTTGACCATCGGTGAATTCATCAAACCTCGACTTCAACAACAGCGGATAAACCAATCCCGCGATCAACCAGCACGTGCCTCCAATCGATGCGGCTCGATACCCCAGCCGCAACATGGAATTGAGTTCCTCCTCTCCAACGGATTCACCCTGCTGAGTCGCCTTCAATGCTCTCGCGGACGCTCGCGTGTAAACCACAATCAATCCCACACCCAAGGGGAACGCGATTGAATTCACCCAAATCGCGAATTCATCCAGGCTCGGCCGCATCTCCTCCGGCATGATCTCGCTGTGGTTGTAAAAGTAATTGATGAATCCCGCGGCAATGTTGGGCAGCAAAATCGAGACCACAGACAACCACCAAGGCGACACATTCCCCAACATGTGCATCCAAGATCGTGGTTTCGGATCAAACAAGCGTGCGGCTTCTGGATGCATCGCCAACCGCAGGCTACCGCTCATCTCGGCACCGTTTTCCGGACGATCCGCGGGATCCACCGACAACGCGGACCGAAGCACGCTCTCCAGCACGCGTTCCGACGGCGTGTCCAACCGATCTGGAACCAACAATTCGCGTTTCCGCGCCGCATGCTGCTCTTCCAACAACTCCGTCCAAGAATGAGTCTCATGCGAACAATCAAACGGTCGTTTGCCTTGCCATAATTCCCACAGCAATACCGCCAACGAATACAAATCTGCGGCCCCACCGACATTTTCGGGACGCCCATCTCGTGTGATGCTCATCGCATCGAGATGCTCCGGTGCCATGTAGCCGACTGAACCGCCCAGCGATGAAGCGGCTCCGGCACGACCAGCAGTCCCAGCCATCGACACATTGAAATCAGCCAACTGCGGCAGACCTTCTGCGGTCAACAAAACGTTGGCTGGTTTGACATCGCGGTGCAACACGCCGGCTTCGTGTGCGGTTTGCAAAGAGTCCGCCAATTGCAAACCGACCCACGCGACCACCTTGGGCCATTCGCATCCAGACAACCACGCTCGAGTGGTCGAGCGATCCGGCACCACCTGCGCCGATTCGAGCAGTGCCTGGTCCACCGCCCGCAAATAGATCCCACCATCACGCTGGACAAGTGGAACCGAACGAGCCAAGCGAACAACATCCGCCAACGTGCCACCGGGATGAAATTGCATGTACAGCAAATGCAACTCGAACAAGCGACCTGCCGCTTCATCATCATGGACCGCCACCTGACGCTGATCAAACACTCGCACGATGTTCGGATGGTCGAACTGCGCGAGTGCCTGTGGTTCGTCCCCGGTGTCGTTCGCGACTTTCAAGGCAACCAATCGCGACATGGAATTTTGGCGAGCCAGATACACATGGGCGAACGCACCCTCACCCAATTTCTGGATGATCTCAAAATCATCCACCACCGCTCCCACGGCCAACTCCATCGGCGTCCCACGACGAGGCGTTTTCGCGATGGACGCTTGCTGATCGCCCGATGAATCGAACAGCGGCTTCAAAACCGGTTCCAAATGCGGGAACCGATTTCGATAGTGCTCGTGTTCCGGAGTCTGCCCACATTCGCGACGGAGTTGAATCTCTTCCATCACCAAATCAAACGGTGCTGACTCTGCCGAAAACCATCCGGGAAAAGCATCGAAGTATTCGTCCAACCAGCGCGGGCATTCATTCTGCACCGCGATGGCCATGCTCATCTTCACCATTTCCACCAAGACAAATCGGCCCGATCGATCCCCCGCCGCCGCATCGCCTTGAAACCGAGCGGGAAGCAACTCCCAAACTCTCCGCGGATCGCCACCCTCATCGTCTTCCGCCAAACGTTCCAGGCACTCCAACAGAATCTCGTCCAGATCCAGTGTGGAATCTTCCGCGGTGGTCGATGCACGACGCTGGGCTGACTGTCGAGACGTCATGACACAGGAAGGGTGTTTCGAGATTCGTCGAACAGGAAAACGGTGCGGCGTGCCCATGATAGCGAGCACCTCGGTAAGATGGCATGCACCGTTCTTGCCCCTCTTCCTTGCTCAGCCTGACTTCGACTGGCTCCCATTCCGGTGATCACGATGGACGACGACAGCTCACTCGACTCATCGCCTCCACCCACGGACGATCCGCTCATCCAGAGAATTCGTCAACGAGACGTCGACGCGTTGGGCGAGTACATCGCTCAGAATCGCGATTCTTTGTTTCGATTCGTGAAATCCATCACCGGCGAACACCTGCTGGCGCTGGTCGAAGTCGATGATTTGATCCAAGAAATCGCGACAGCCGCCATCTCAGGTTTGCCGACCGCGCCGCTGGACCAATATTCGGTGATGCAGTGGTTGCAGCAACTCGCTCGCAGACGCGTGGTCGACGCCCACCGATTCCACTTCGACGCGAAACGCCGCGACGCGGGTCGGCAACAATCGATTCACGGCGGCGGTGCATCAGGTGGCGATGACGGTGCCATGGGCATGGAACAATTGCTCGCCGCCAGCATGACCTCGCCCAGCGCCGTGGTCAGCCAAAACATTCGACTCAACGCGATGTCCCAAGCCATCGGGCAACTGAACGAAGAACAGCAAACCGTCATCCGGCTGCGATACGTCGAAGGCATGCCGACCAAACAAATCGCGGAACAACTCGGCAAAACCGATGTCTCCATCCGAGTCTTGCTGTCACGCAGCATGCGACAACTCGAAAAACAACTCGAAGCCAACCGCCCCACACGCTAACAAAAGTGGCATAGGCTTCCAGCCTGTGAGCTACCCTGATTTCATCCCCGGTGCTTGATACCACCTTTCAGGAAGCCAGTTCCCGTTGGCTGACACCAATGGCCACATCCTTTCGCCCCTTCGTGGCTGAAGCATCCGTTAGGACGATACGCAACGCGAACAATTCCCCAAGACAGGACCTGCAAACATTCTGCTTGGAGCGTCGCAATTCGCGATCCCGTTCGCATTCATTCGCTCAACAGAAGTGGCCGAGTGGCCAGCAACTCGAATTCCGCATGCTCGCCGTTCACCACCATCATCCATTCAGACTCAGTTTGATTTTCTGGATCAGGAACGCGAAGAAGGGCGGTGGTGTACCAACCGAAGCTCCACCGTAGCAACCGTCGCCAAGGGCGAATGAGCGGGTGACCATCAATTGCGTTTAGAAAAAGCACATGTGCGAGATCCGGTCGCAACTCTTCGGGTGGTTGCACAAACTCGCTTTTGACTTCCTGGAACGCCTCATCGAAATATCGAAATGGCTCACTCCGATCAAAGCAATAATCGACTTTGGTAGCGTTTGCACAACGAGCCCAGATCAGCACCGTCCCAAGCACCTGCATCCTGTATCGCCATTGCCGACGCGACCGCGTCGTACCACGCACAGGAAATAGACGCACGGTTCTCACTACAAAACACCAAGTTGAACGTTTGAAAATCTATTCGACGTTGACCAGCCACCCTGGGTGACAGCAGAGCGATGCCCTACGCCTTCGGTGTTCGAGTTGCAAACGTGAGCAGGGCCGACAGAATCAAAACGGCGACCCCAGTTGCCACCAGACCTCCGCCAGCAAGCGTCACTTCCCCTCGTGTTCGAGCACCACCGATTGCAACGATCGCTACAAGCACGATCCCAACGACCAACAGAACAGGCAAATGCAATTGGAATGCGAATTCAAGGGACGACGCCGAGTTCAAGAAGCGTCCAGAACAAACCTGCAGAACCAAAAGCAACAAGATTGATCACGGTGGCCAACCTCGGTCTCCTTATCCAGTAAAGCCGGCACGAGAACGCCCAGCAACTTCCAAGAAAAGCAAACCCGGCCGCCACAATCATCCCCTTGGTAAATTCAACATCGTAGCCCTGTCGCTGTGCCATGTTGATTGATTCAACCGCAATCAGAAGTGCAAGGCCGAGACTTGCTACCCCGAAAACGCCCGCCAGCAACATGAGCAATGGGTATCGACTCGGCGGCAACCGCTTGGCGGCATCGCAATGCGTTGGCGATTCATAGGGATTCAATTCGACCGAGGGCCCGAACTTGTAACGAACTTGTAAGGTGCCAGCCACTTTGTGGAGTGCGATCCCAACTTCGCTCGCATCAAACTGTTCACATCGCTGAGGCCGCGGCATGGCAAAGCTCTCCCTCTCGGAACCGACTGACAAGACAATTGGATCCTACGCAGCGGCGGTTGGGAGTCAAGGTTTGGTGGGTGGCACCATTCGGTTCGGGAACGCTATCGCCAGGTCGCCAGCTATATCGGTAATTCGTTAAAAAGAGTGAGAATCGCAATTTGGGATACCGAAACTCCGACAAGTCCACCGAAGCAACAAGCGATCACAAAGTTAGTCGTGGACGATAACCGACGATGAAGGATCGACGTACGGGAACGATACAGAACGAAAAGCATGACGAGCACCAGACCCAAGACGACAGCCACATTTAACCAGTTGCATGGCACGCCCAAAACGCCCAGCGACAGAAAGAACGTGATCGGCACGAATAAACCACCAACTACGATTGAATAAACTGCGAATATCAAACGCTGGAGAAAGGACGTTTTCTCATTCGCAACGTCTACGGTGTTGGCAACGCTTGCGTGTCCATCAGGCGATTCGTATGGGTTTATCATTCGGGCATGCCTTCTGAAAGTTTAGTCGAGCAACTCCCAGTGCTATCGGGACGATGAGATCGCAGCAATGATGGTAGAAAAACAAGACCAATCGCTGACACTGAGTCCCCCCACTTCAACACATCGGACCGTCACCACCAAGCATTCAGGGCGACATCTCAAACTTGATTTTCACTTCTGCCGAAATGGAAACCTGACCTGGCGTATTGAGTCCCAGAGGTTCTGCGTTAGTGTCGTCACGCTGGACAACAAGAGTGTATTCCGCCCTCTCATTTGGAGAAGCGTTTTCCGCGACCGACCGATTCACATCATGCGAAGCAGCAGACATAAAAAAATCCGCCGCAACTTCATTGTATTCAATGTGCTCCTCAATCTGCAGAGCCGCTCCCAGTTTCATCCCCGCAAGTTCAGTGAGGTGCCCAGCCTTTTCTTTGGCATTCGCCACCGCCAAACGCCTCGCTTCAAACTGGTGCTTTCGTTGACTGCTGACACGAAATTGCATGCGTGAGACGTTCGTGAGCCCAGCATCAAACGCATCGGACAAAATCGGTTCGATTTTGTCGAAGTCCGTCAGCCGCACTGAAATTGCTCTCTTATAGTTGTAGGAAACCGGTGTTTCTTGCCGCTCGCCAAACTCACCGTAGTACGGTGAAACATCAAGATCGTCCACCTTTATGCTGGACCTTGGGACCGAATGGTCGCCTAGCAACTTCAGTAGTGACCTTGAGACCGCATCGTTTCCGCGTTTTGCTTCCAGAAGACTCGCCTCTCGCGTACGAACGTCGAGCCCAAGCAATACTACATCTGGCGTGACCTTTACTTCGCCAGCCGCAGTGACCGTGATAGTTCGCTGTTCTTCAGCAACCAGAACGGAACACCAGACGCAACAAAGGACAAACACGAAAGATTTCATTGAGATACCAAATGCACGTGATACTGAAATTCGCAGAAGCCCGCCGGGACGAAAGTCGCATCCTTCGCGGATACCCACGAAGTCATGGCAACTGCAATTTGCGACATCGAGACTTCTTGCAATTCAATCAAGGTTCACCGGACGCTCGGCCGCTAGTCACCTGAGCAACTCGACGCCAAACACACGGCTAGCCTCGCTGCGTAAGAAGCGGTTTCCAGATACCCGACAGCCGTGGGCTATCGATACCTGATCCCTCCGTCCCCCGTTCGACCACCCGTCAGTTTGTCCGAATCACTTATGCGACGCAAGCAAATTATGCGACGCCGTACTGGGACAGTTCGGCAAATGGTGGTTGCATGACGCCACCGCGTAGCACTCGCGAGTGCAGATGGGCAACTTGATTCATTCCGCGAAACCGCGTTTGCGGAGCAGGGCTTCTGTGTCGACGTCACGACCGCGAAAATTGCGGTAGGTTTCGACGGGATCGATTGTGTCGCCGACGCTGAGAATGTGATCGAATAGCTTCGCAGCGGTTTCCTCGTCGAAGAAGCTTCCCGCCTCGACGAACATCTCCGCCGCATCTGCCGTCAACGCGTCGCTCCACAGATAGCTGTAGTAGCCGGCCGAGTAAGCGTCGCTGCTGAACAGGTGACTGAAGTGAGGCAAGCGGTGACGCATTGGCAATTCGTCTGGCATGCCGATCTCCGCCAACGCCGACTTTTCAAACTCACTGACGTCAATGTCGCCGGCCTGCAGTTGATGCAGCTGCATATCCAGGATCGCACACGCCAAGTACTCGACGGTTTCAAACCCGCTGTTGAACTTCGACGAGGCTTCGATCTTGTCGAGCAATTCTTTGGGCATTGGCTCGCCGGTCTCGTAGTGCGTTGCGTAGCGAGTCAACACTTCGGGCGTCGACAACCAATGCTCCAACACCTGCGACGGGAATTCAACAAAGTCGCGAGCGACGTTGGTGCCAGACTGCGACGGGTAATGAACGCGACTGGACAGTCCATGCAGAGCGTGGCCGAATTCATGGAACAACGTGGTCGCGTCGTCCCAGGAAATCAAAACCGGCTTGCCGTCCGCAGCGGGAACAAAGTTGCTGTTGTTTGAAACGATCGGAGTCCGCACGGGTACGTCCGCGGAGGCGGGATCAAGATCCCATCCTGATTGGCCTCGGTAATCCATCATCCACGCACCGCTGCGTTTGCCTTCACGAGCGAATGGGTCCAGGTAAAACAGTCCCACGTGGCTTCCGTCGGACTTCTGCACCACTTCGTAAACGGTGACATCGGGATGGAAGATGGGCAGATTCCCGACAGGTTGAAACTGGAATCCGAACAGTTCATCCGCGCACCACATCATGGCTTCGACCAAGCGATCGAGTTGCAGATAAGGACGCACTTCCGCCATGTCCAAGTCGTATTTTTCAGCCCGGACCTTTTCGGCGTAGTAGCGGTAATCCCACGGTTCGATCTTGATCTTCGATTTGCCAGCGGCTTCCATTTCTGCGTCGGCGATGGCTTGCATGTCCGCCACTTCCGTCGCGACACGCTGCACGGCGTGAGGCCAGACCTTCATCATCAATTCCATCGCACGATCGGGCGTGCCCGCCATCGTGGATTCCATTCGCCAATGAGCGTGGGTGGGATAGCCAAGCAACTTGGCTCGGGCCGCACGCAGATTCAAGATTTCGCGAATGATGGCTTTGTTGTCGTGGGCATCGTTGTTGTCGCCGCGGAAGTAGTAGTTCCGCCAAACCTGTTCGCGAAGCTCACGATCATCTGCGTTTGTCAAAAACGGGTCCATCGATGATCGCGTGTTGGTCACGGCCCATTTGGCCTTGCCACCTTTTTCTTCGGCAGCGGCCGCCATCGCATCGCGTGTCGACTGCGGCACACCTGACAATCGCGACTCGTCATCAATCCAAGTGACGTGACCCTTCTCTTCTTCAAGAACGTTTTGGTTGAAGTCGGTGAACAACCGAGCCAGTCGCGTGTTGATCTGCGACAGCTTGGATTTGTCTTCCGGACTCAACCGAGCCCCGCGGCGGACAAAGTTCTTGAACGTTTCATCGAGCAGACGTTTTGCGTCGTCATCCAGCGTTGCTGTCTTCTTTTCAAAGACATCGCTGTGAACTGCTTCGATCCGAGCGAACAACTCCGCGTTCTGCGTCACTGAATCGGAGTAGGCAGCCAGCTTGGGCGTGATACTGCGTTCCAAATCAGGGATCGGCCCGAGATTCAAATTCCCCGCATGCACATCGAACAGCACCTCGATTCGGTGCAACGCTTCGCCAGCGGTTTCCATCGCGAGAATGGTGTTCTCAAACGTGGGCGGCGCGGACTGGTTCGCGATTTCGTCAATTTCCTTCTCCGCCTGCTCGATCGCAGCGTCGAAGGCAGCACTGAATTCATCGACACGCACCTCGTTCCATGGCGGAACCCCACGATGAGGTCCCGGCCAAGGTTTCAGAAGCGGTGAATTCGAAAGGAGAGACTGCGAGCTGTTCACGGAAGATTCTTGTGAATAGGAAGGTTGGACCAACGCGATCGCGGCAAGGAAGCTTGCCGGAACAACACACCATCTCATTTGATGAACCCTTTTGATTTCAGAAGTTCCACCACCGCATCCGCACATTCTGCGATGGAAGTGGTGGAGGCATCGACGGCCAAGTCTGGATTGGTCGGAACGTCGTACTTTGCAGTCACGCCAGGAAAGTTGGACAACTCGCCCGCATCAGCTTTCGCGTACTGTCCCTTGGTGTCACGTTCGCGGCAAACTTCCAATGGAGTCGCCACGTGCACGACCAAGAACTGATCTTCACCGATCAGCTTGCCGACTTTTTGACGCACATCATCAGACGGTGCCACCAAAGACGCCAAGCAGATCAGCCCAGCATCGTTCAGGGTATGAGCCAGGTGACCGCTGCGACGTAAGTTCTCGCTGCGATCGTCCGCGCTGAAGCCCAAGTCTCGGCTCAATCCGCGACGTACGAATTCGCCATCCACCACAGCAACCGATCGTCCCGCGTCGAACAATTTGCGTTCGACAGCCCGAGCGATAGAAGTCTTGCCGCTACCGGTCAGACCGGTCAGCAACACGGTGGCGGGTTTCTGTCCGAATCGAGCGGCTCGTTCTTCCGATGTGACGGTCGACAGTGCGTCCGACGAATCATCGGCGGAGACTTCATCGTCCCAAACCGATTTGTGGCTTCCAGTCGTTCCACGATCTAGGATCATCCCGGCGGCGACGGTCGCATTGGTGATGCGGTCGACCAAGATGATCGCTCCCGTCGTTCGGTTGCGACGGTACGGGTCGTGGTGAATTGGTGCGGACAACGACAATCGAACTCGTCCGATTTCGTTCAGCTCCAACGTAGGCGCCGGCATGCGGTGCAAATCGTTGACGTCAACTTTATAAGCCAACGTTTCGACGTTCCCGGGAACAGTTTGCGTGGTGTGTTTGACCAAGTAAGTCTTGCCCGGAACCATCGCTTCTTCGTTCATCCAAACCAACATCGCCTCGACGTCGGACTCGCTTCGCGGCAGGTTGCCACTTCGGACAATCATGTCACCGCGACTGGCGTCGATTTCATCTTCCAACGTCAACGTGACCGCAAGCGGTGCGTAGGCTTCATCCAAGTTGCCGTCGTAGGTGACGATTTCTTTGACCTTGGACTTCTGACGGCTTGGCAGAACCGTGATCTCTTCGCCTTTGCGAATGATTCCGGACGCGATCGTTCCACAGAAACCGCGGAAGTTGAGGTTGGGACGATTGACCAATTGAACCGGCAACCGGAAGTCTTGCAGGTTGCGGTCCGATCCGATGTAGACCGTTTCCAGGAAGTTCATCAGCGTGCTGCCGGTGTACCACGGCATGTTCTCGCTGCGGTCGACCAAGTTGTCGCCGTTAAGCGCACTGATTGGAATGAAGTGCAGATCGGGCAAATCCAAACGTGTCGCGAAACTGCGATAATCGTCGCAGATTTCGTTGAAGCGATCTTCGCTGTAGTCGACGCCGTCGATGTCCATTTTGTTGACCGCCACGACCACGTGGCGAATACCCAACAAAGACACGATGAACGAGTGACGACGAGTTTGCGTCAGCACGCCGTGACGGGCATCGATCAAGATGATCGCCAGGTCAGCGCTACTGGCACCAGTCGCCATGTTGCGAGTGTATTGTTCGTGACCAGGCGTGTCCGCGATGATGAACTTGCGTTTCGCGGTGCTGAAGTAGCGGTATGCAACATCGATCGTGATGCCTTGTTCGCGTTCTTCTTTCAGCCCGTCCATGAACAACGATGGGTCAAATCCACCGGCCACGCTGCCTTGCCGAACCGAGTCACTTTGGACCTTGGCCAGCTCGTCCTCGTAGACCAATTTGGAATCATAGAGCAGACGGCCAATCAACGTGCTCTTGCCATCATCCACGCTGCCGCAGGTGATGAAACGCAGCAATTGCTTTTGCTCATGCTGCTTCAAGTAAGCATCGATGTCGGTAGCGATCAGATCAGATTGATGGCTCATGGGAGTGTCTCAGTATTTCAGTGTCGCAGGGCCACAGGCTGGCGTGTGGACTGTGGGGCGTTTGGACTGGGGCGTAGGAAAGCAAGTTGGGGCGATTCAGGGGCGTGTGGCAGCAGTGCAGACCTGTGGTCCTGCGTCTCTGTTTCCCTTTCGCCCTTCCTAGAAGTAGCCGCGTTCTTTTTTCTTTTGCATGCCGACGCCACCTTCATCTTGGTCAATGATTCGACCTTGGCGTTCGCTGGTTCGGGTCAGCAGCATCTCTTGGATGACTTCGGGCAATGTGGTCGCTTCACTTTCGACGGCTCCGGAAAGCGGATAGCAACCCAGAGTCCGGAAACGCACCATGCGGGTCTCTTCTTTTTCACCCGGAAGCAATGGCATGCGATCGTCATCTCGCATCAGCAACAATCCGTCGCGATTGACGACTTGGCGAGGTGCGGACAAGTACAACGGGACGATCGGAATGTTTTCCATGTGGATGTACTGCCACACATCCAACTCGGTCCAGTTGCTCATGGGAAAGACGCGAATGGACTCGCCCTTGTTGACTCGTCCGTTGAACAAGTTCCAGAGTTCTGGACGTTGGTTCTTTGGATCCCAACGGTGTGACTTGTCGCGGAAGCTGAAGACGCGTTCTTTAGCACGGCTCTTTTCTTCGTCACGGCGAGCTCCACCAAAGGCGGCGTCGAACTGGTATTTATCCAGAGCCGCTTTCAGAGCGTCCGTCTTCATCAACTCGGTGTGACGCTCGCTGTCTTCCCACGGGGGAATGTTGGCCTTCAGACCTTCTTCGTTGATGTGGACCAACACATCCAAACCCAACTTCCCACGAACATAATTTTCGCGGTGCTCGATCATTTCCTTGAACTTGTACGTCGTGTCGACGTGCAGCAGCGGAAAAGGCAACTTGGCCGGGTGGAAGGCTTTCAAGGCTAGGTGAAGCAGCACCGCGGAGTCTTTGCCGATCGAGTAAAGCATCACCGGTTTTTGGAATTCCGAGACCACTTCTCGAAAAATGTGGATGCTCTCGGCCTCGAGCTGTTTCAGGTGAGTGAGGCTGTAATCGGACATAGACATTCGAAATTAGGTGAAAACGATTCGGGTTCGCCACGTCATTGAGCGCAGCAGTATAAACGGGGTGCGGAATCGATCCAGTCGGAACTCGATCCAGCGAACTCAGCCCTTGTTTTTCTTCGTCAGCTCCAAGATCACGCCACGACTGGCGTCGGCGGCCTCGGGCGAGTCAGCCTCTTCGGCCTCCGCCAATTCGGGGGCGACACTCCCCAACGGGTAGGTCGCGACAACGCGGAGTTCGAGACCTTTGAGCACTCCGTGATGACGGGCTTCCCCCCGTTCATCGACCCACTTGGGACCTTTGATCAGCAACAATCGATCAAACTGACTCCAGTGAGGCTCAACCCAGCGGCAGAACTTGAGAAGACTGCCAACGGCACGGCTGACGATCGTGGTGAAGCGAAAATCTTCCAGCAAATCTTCCCCGCGAGCCGCATAGACCGGCACCGGCAGATTCAGTTCGGTCACCAACTCGTCCAACACCTTGGCTCGTTTGCCGACCGATTCTGCCAAAGCGACGTCGATATCGGGCCGCAACATCGCCAGTGGAATGCCGGGCACGCCATTTCCGCTGCCCATATCCAGGACTTCTTCACCAGGCTGGATCAACTGAGCCAATTGCAAGCAATCGCGTAGATCACGCGTGACGAACAAATCCCACGTCGTGTGCCGGGTCAGGTTGATCTGCTCGTTGTACCGCCACAGCGACTGCGCGTATTGCTGCAGCGACATGCCCAGAGGCTCATCGAGCTCGAGTCCGAATTGTTCCAAGGCCGTTTTGAATTCTGCGTCAATCATGCCCGCAGGTCATACCAGGGGCGATCGAAGCTGGGTAGCGGAACAGTGGCCCAGAAACGCCGAAAGGTGACAAAAACGGCCACGCAACGGACATCGAGAGCCAAAAATCGGCCGGTGGTGCTGGCGAAAGCAAGTCGCGGGAATCCCACGACTCATTCTTTCTCCTGGAAGAACGATCCGATCCACTCAGGCCAAATCACTCAGGAAGACTGAAATTGATCGGTGGAGTCGATTCTTTCGAATCCGTGGCAGGAGCGGTCCCCTCGGCTTTCGCGTCCGACTTGGGCGATTCCGCTGGTGCAGCCGCACTCGGGTCTTGGTAGCTCACCGCTGAGTTGCTGCCAGGAACAACAGGTTGCTGTCCGTTGGGCTGCATCGCACCAGGAATTGCGTAGCTCGGTGGAGCCGCGTAGCTCGGTGGTGTCTGATTGGCGAGGTGAGCCGGTGCCGAAGCAACCGTGGCCACAGGGCCGGCCGCTGCACCAATGTTTTTGCCAGGAGTCGCTGTGGATGCGATGTTGGCCGCCGGAGTAGTCCCCAATCCTGGGTTCAGCTGAGCCAGCATCTCACGCGAACGATCGATGGCACGTTTGGTGGCCGGGTCACCTGCCGCAGCGGCTTCATGCGTGACAGCCTGCTGCAGGTGAATCTGAGCGTCTGCGTTCTGGCCTTTCTTGTAGTGCAAGAACGCCATGTTGAAGTGAGCCACCGCGGGCTTGTTGTTGGCCGCCAACACCTTGAAGGCCTGTTCGCTTTGTCCCGACTCGAAATGCACGCTGGCCAAGTTGTTGGCGTAACGCGAAGTTCCGGGTGCCAGCTCCAACGCACGGGCCAAGGTTTGCACGGCCATTGGGTGCTGACCCAATTTACCCAACGTCAGCCCCAAGTCGTTGTACAGAGCAGCGTCGTTTGGATTCTGTGCAATTGCTTTTTGGAAGAATTCAGCCGCCTTGGAATGGTTGCCTTCGCGAAAGTGAAGGCGAGCCACGCTGGTCAAAGCGGATGCGTGATTTGGCGCATCTTCCAGTGCCTTGGAATAGCTTTCCATGGCCTTGGTCAAGTTGCCCGTTGATTCCCAAAGTTGTCCATTGGCAACCAAGACGTCTGGTTCCAATTGACCGGGTTCGTTTTCCAACGAGAGTGGATCGCTGTTAACGTCCGATGATTCGCGTTTGAACCAACCAGCGACCGTGCCGGTGGTTTTGCCCCAAGCGTTCTTGGTCGCGGTGCCGACGCCACCGGCAGCTTTGCCCACCGAATCACCCGCCGAAGCGATGAAGCTGGGACCCTCGTTGGGTTCGCTAACCGTTGCCGTGCTTTTGCTTGCGAACGGATTCATTGATGCCAAGGACATCGAACGAGTTGCGCAACCGGTTGAAGTCAACGTGAGGCAACCACCCACAACCAACGAGAAAACGAGTTCACGCTTGGCTGGGCGAGTCTTGCGAGTTGCGTTTGGCTGACGTGTGGCGTCCATGTTTCACACTTCGATGAGGAGCATTCGTGACCGGCCATTGCAACCGGCTCCGCCCGTTTCAAACGTGTGTAAAACGGACGTTTCGATGGATAATCTGATCACAGCAGATCATTCCATTGGCTTTGATCGACCATTCACTTGACCAACTTCAACGACTTTAGCGTCCACAACGATTTTTCTGAAAATACTTCTTCAGACACATGTGAGCGTGGTGACGCAAACGCGGCATTGCGACCGACTGAACTCAACGTCGCGAATTGTGAAGCTACTGCGGCATTCTTATCGGCCAGAATTCGTCATCGATTCGATCCAATTTGGTCGCGACGCCAGGTTCTTCAATTCTCCATGAAACATGGTGAAACCCAATTCGCGATCGCGCCGCGAGACCGACATGCATCCTTGATGACAACTGCCCCGGGAGCTTGGCTTTGGAAACGTTAGCGACTTCAGCGAAGCGGGTGGGCAGCCGTCTGCCGCTCATTCGATGCCTTAGCAGCGAATCAAGAACGCTCAGGCAAGGCTTCCATCAGCATTTGATACAGCACCAAACGCTCGTTGCCGTTTGCCAACGCGTTGGACTCGATCAATCGCGACTGGATGGATTCGGCTGAGACATCCATTCCGGCCAACAGCTCGCGAACTTGCTGCCAAGTCGGCAACCAGACCATCGATGCAATCAAGCGTTCCATCGATTCACTGCGACGCAAGAAGTGTTTTAGATCGAGAATAAAGAAAACCCGATCGTGAAACGGTGAATCGTGCTCAATCAATGGCTCGCCGTCCCACACGAAGTGTCCCGGCTCGGGTTGCCATGGCAACCCGGCCGCCTTCAGTTCGTGGGCCAACTGGATCTCTTCGGCAGAGTATCTCACGACGACTTCTTGATGATGCCTTTCTTCTTCGCGGCTGCTTTGGCAGTCTTCTTTTTCGCGGCTTTCTTCTTCGCCGTTTTCTTTTTGGCTGCCTTCTTAGCCGTTTTTTTCTTCACGGCTTTCTTCTTCTTTTTCTTCTTCGTCGGCCCCTTGGCGGCACGTTCGGCCAACAAGTCGAGAACACCCTCGTAAGTCATCTCTTTCGGATCGGTGCCACGCGGGATCGATGCGTTGGTTTCGCCATCGGTCGCGTAGGGACCAAAGCGACCTTCCAAGATCTTGATTTCGTTCTCGGTGACCGGGCTTGGCTTTTCGAACTTCTTGATCGGTTCCTTGGGAGCGGCGCGTCCACGAGTCTTGGGTTGCTTGAGCAACTCGATCGCTTCGTCAAACGTCACGTCCAAAGGCGACTTGTCAGCCGGCAAGGAACGAGTTTCTTTGCCACATTTGACGTACGGTCCATAGCGTCCGTCGTGAGCCAAAATAGGCTCTTTCATTTCCGGATGCTCACCGAGATCTCGAGGCAATGAAAGCAGCTTGCAGGCCATTTCCAAATCGACGTCTTCGACGGCGATGGTTTTCAGGATCGACGCGTTCTTCTTTTCTTCGTCGTCCTTCTCGCCCATTTGGACGTAAGGCCCAAAACGACCGGCTTTGATGTAAATCGGCTTGCCCGTTTCCGGGTGAACTCCCAAAGGCTCATCTTCGCGAGCGGCGTCCTCGAACAACTCCATCGCACGGGCGAGAGTCATTTCGTCAGGTGCCATCCCATCCAGGATCGGAGCCTTGCGTTCGCCTTGCTCCAAGAACGGGCCGTACTTTCCGACTCGTACAAACACCTCTTCACGGTTTTCGCCTTCGGTTGGAATCCCCAAAGAGAACTTCGCCGTGACGCGCGGATCGATTTCTTCGATCTTGCTTTCCAGACGAGGCTTCAGACCAATCGCAGCTTTTTCATCGCCGGTTGGTTCGGCTTCATCACCAAAGTAGAAACGTTTGAGATACTGCAGGGACTCAGCCTCTTGGCGGCTGATCGTGTCCAGAAAATCTTCCATCTGAGCCGTGAAGTCGTAATCGACCAAAGGCTCGAAGTGGGTTTCCATCAATCGAATGACGCTAAACGCGGTCCAACTGGGGACGAGCGCGTTGCCCTTCTTGTAAACGTAGTCACGACGCTGAATCGTATCGATGATCGACGCGTAGGTACTGGGACGACCGATCCCTTTCTCTTCCAACGTACGTGTCAGTGATGCTTCGCTGAAACGCGATGGTGGCTGAGTCGTGTGGCTCTTGGGATCCAAAGTCGCGACCGACAAACCATCGTTTTCACTGACCGCTGGCAACAAGCGTTCTTTGTCAGCGAGTTCGGCTTCGGGATCGTCGCTGCCTTCGACGTAGGCTCGCAAGAAACCTTCGAACAAGATGCTCGTGCCGCTGGCGGTGAAAGTGGTTCCGCCGCCTTCGATCGTGACGCTGATGCGTTGCTTTTTGGCATCTGCCATTTGACAAGCAACCGTTCGTTTCCAAATCAGTTCAAACAAACGGAACTGGTCTCGATCCAGTTCGTTCTGAACCGCGCCGGGAACACGGAATGGGGTACCCGCGGGTCGAATCGCTTCGTGAGCCTCTTGCGCGTTCTTGACCTTGCCTTTGTAAACTCGCACCGAGTCGTGCAAGAATTTCTCGCCGTACTCGCTGCGTACCAAATCCCGAGCCGCGTTGATGGCTTCTTTCGACAGCGTGGTCGAGTCAGTACGCATGTAGGTGATGTAACCGTTTTCATACAGCCGCTGGGCCGCTTGCATGCAGCGACGTGCGGTGAAGCCGAGCTTCCGGTTGGCTTCCTGCTGCAACGTACTGGTCGTGAAGGGAGCCTTGGGACGTTCGGTGAACGGTTTGACTTCCACCTTCGTGACGCGAAAATTTTCCTTCTCGAGTTTCTGCTTCAGTTCTTTGGCCTGCTGCTCATCCATTTGCAACAGCTCGGGATTGATCAATTGACCGTTGGTCGAATCAAAATCTTTCCCGGTGGGAATCTTTCGGCCATCGACGGTCGCCAACATCGCGGGCAGCGAGTCGCCATTGTCGGTCGTGAAGATCGCTTCCAAATCCCAATAGGTCGCATCGTGGAAGGCGATTCGTTCACGCTCACGTTGGACAATCAACCGGACCGCGACGCTTTGCACACGTCCGGCCGACAGGCCACGCCCGACCTTTTTCCACAGCAATTGCGAAACGTCGTAGCCGTACAGTCGGTCCAAGATCCGGCGTGTTTCCTGGGCACGAACCAAACCATCGTCGATTTCACGAGGGTCTTCCAACGCGTGTTGGATCGCTTCCTTCGTGATTTCGTGAAATACCAAACGATGAACGGGCACCTTCGGTTTCAGCAACTCGAAGAGGTGCCAGCTGATCGCTTCTCCCTCGCGGTCTTCATCCGTCGCGAGATACAGGCTATCTGCATCCTTGAGCGCGGCCTTCAATTTGTCGACTTGTTTCTTCTTGTCCGCCGGTACGATGTAGACCGGTTCGAAGTCTTTTTCGACGTTCACTCCCAGGTACGCCCAAGGTTCTTTCTTGAACTTTTTGGGGATGTCTTTGGCCCCACCTGGCAAATCGCGAACGTGTCCAACGCTGGCTTCGACCTGGTAACCGCTTCCCAAAAACTTCGAGATCGTCCGGGCTTTCGCGGGCGATTCGACGATCACCAAACTTTTGCTGGTCGATTTGGCCATGAGCAAGAACGAACCGATTCGAGGTGGAAAGATGGGGGTTTCAGAAGTGCGTGACTCGGGTTTGTCGCTCAAACCTGTCGCCTCGTCAACACGTCAGGTCGAGGACCGCGTCCGATCCAAGTGCGTTTTCAAGAACGTTTTCAGCTTTCGACTGCGTGCATGATCCACGTCAGTCAAATGAAATGTTAGCGTCACGCGTTCAGCGTCGCTGAGGTCCAAAGTGCCGGTGTCGGAGCGAGATTGAAGCACGTCCAAAGCCAACAACTGCTCCAAATCAATCGCGGATTGCGGACCGCTCAATTTCAATCGAACACAGTTGCTCACTTTGGTTTCAACTTCCGCCCAGTGAGGCAACGGAACGTCCTCTTCGCCCGATTCTAACCGAACCGATACACGGTCCGGGGCAGGGTACTCGACCGCGCCTTCGCCCGCGACGTTTGACAACATCTCCAGCAAACCCTCGACCAACTCGAGCGGCCACTGAGGCGGTGCGTTCTCGGGGAAACCTTTCGGCAATGTGTGCCAACGACGTCCCAGTGCTCGCCAAGGTTGCATCAACACGTTTGCCGAATCGTTGTCGTTTTCGACCTCCGCATCACTGGCCGGCAACGAAACTGGCCCGGGCGAATCCACGCGAAGAGTGACTTCGGGTTCCTTCGCGATTGTGTTCTTTGGCACCGGAGCAGAACTGGATTCCAACACTCGGCCGTTCACAGCGGGTTGCCAGTCGAGCACCTCGCGCGGCTCGGCCGTTCGCGTTCCCGCCAGTGCGTCCGCCAAGAACGGCGCGGTCGCGGAAACCCATTCGTCGTTTTCGCGATTGGCCGGGTCCGCCTTCGCGGCCAAACCTTCCGGGGTTCCGGCAAAGACGACTTGCCCACCATGGACACCGGCACCAGGCCCGATGTCAATCAACCAATCGCAACACTTGATCACGTCCAAGTTGTGCTCGATCACAATCACGGAATTTCCGAGCTCGACCAAACGTTGCATCACAACCAGCAACTTTTCGATGTCGCCGAAGTGCAAACCGGTCGTCGGTTCGTCCAACAAGTAAATCGTGTGCCCGGTCGCCGGACGAGCCAACTCGGCCGCCAACTTCACCCGCTGGGCCTCTCCGCCGGAAAGGGTCGGAGCCGATTGACCGAGTGTGACGTAATCCAATCCAACATCGCAAAGCGTTTGGATGACGCGAGCGATCCGGGGATGCGAGGCAAACAACTCGACCGCTTCGCCGCATGGCATCTCCAACACATCCGCGATCGACTGCCCGTGAAGTTTGACTTCCAAGACGTCCTCGTTGTAGCGTCGTGCGCCACAATCGTCGCAAGGAACCCAAACATCCGGCAAGAAATGCATCTCGATTTTGCGTTGCCCGCTGCCTTCACACGATTCGCAACGGCCGCCGGACACATTGAAGCTGAACGTTCGCGGCGTGAATCGACGTTCACGCGCGGCGGGCAAATCTGCGAAGAGTCCGCGGATCAAATCAAACACGCCGGTATAAGTCGCCGGGTTGCTGCTCGGTGAATTCCCGAGCGGTGATTGATCGACTTGGATGACTTTGTTGACGTATCGCAGGCCATCGATCGCATCATGCTGACCGGGTTTCACCTTGGCCCGGTGCAGACGTCTGGCCAAAACCGGATAGACGATGTCATTGATCAGCGAGCTTTTGCCGCTACCGCTGGGGCCAGTGATCGCGGTCAGCACTCCTAACGGAATGTCGACGTCCACATCCTGAAGGTTGTTCTCACGAGCACCTTTGACGGACAAAAACTCCACCATCGGTTTGCCCGAATCGGAAAGCACCGGACGTCGAACCGCGGGCAACTCGATCTGTTTTACACCCAGCAAGTAAGGCGCCGTGACCGACTCGTCGGCTGGTTCAACCGCATTGGGTTTGCCCTGTGCGACCACGCGACCACCGTGGCGACCGGCTCGTGGCCCAAAATCACACAGGTAATCGCTTCCTGAAATCACATCGTGATCGTGCTCAACGACCAACAACGTGTTGCCTTGATCTCGCAATCGATGAAGCGCCGCGAGCAATCGCCGGTTGTCTCGCGGGTGCAATCCAATCGTCGGCTCATCCAGCACATACAACACGCCACACAAACCACTACCAAGTTGCGATGCCAAACGAATCCGCTGAGCCTCACCGCCCGACAATGTCGGCGCGCCGCGGTGCAGGGTCAGATAATCGAGCCCCACGTCACGCAAAAATCGGACACGTGATTGGACTTCGCGAATCAGCTCGCCGGCGATCTTCAATTCACGACGATCCAGATCCCACGAATCGACTTCTTCTGATAATCGATCCAGCGGCATGTGCACCAAGTCGCCGATCGTTAAATCTCGGAAACGCACGGCCGCTGAGTCATCTCGCAAACGCGAACCATCACAAACCGAACAATCAATTTCGGCTACGAACGCTTCCAATCGCATCCGCAATCCAGGCGTCAATCGCGACGCTTCCTCCAGTGCGGGGTAGAACCCTTTGAACTGGAACCGAAACAGCACGTTGCCTTCACCAAAGTGATCGCGAACTTCTTCGGCGTGTTCACTTTCGGTCGATGACTTCTCATCGGTCGTGTCGCCTTGGCGAACTTCGACCCAACGCGGCCCCAAACCATGAAACAAAATGCGACGCTGTGACACCGTCAACCGATCAATCGGCTGATGAATGGGGATGCCAGTCGTGCGAGAAAGCGCCCGCAACATCCAACGACTGACCGCGTGATCAACCGACGGCCACAGCAATGCGGCACCGTCAGCCAACGTTGTCTGAGGTGTTCCCATCAAGGACGCTGGATTGGTCCCCGTCTGGGTTCCCAAACCTTCGCAACCAGGACACCAACCGATTCCTGAATTGAATGAAAAGTGGTGCGGAGTCAATTGCGAGAACGAACGACCACAGGACTCACAAACCAAATGTTGACTGTGTCGAAGCACATGCCAATCCCGCTCGGGCTGGTCCGAATCTGCGATCGCCAAATCCAACACTCCGACACCCAACGACAACGCCTGTTCAACGCTGTCGCTGATTCGCGACTGTTCTTCGGGAGAGATCTTGATTCGGTCGACGACAATTTGCACTAGGTGAACCCGTCGTGGATCGAGAGCTTTCGCGTCGTCGAGCTCAACCGTCTCACCATCGATACGAATACGGGAATACCCCATCGCGCGGTAGCTTTGCCACGTTGCAAGTGACGCTTCGCCGGACTGCACCTCGATCGGAGCCAGCAACAAAGCTCGCGTGCCCCTTGGCAATCCCATCACCTTGTCGATGATTTGATCGGGCGTTTGCGTTCCGACCGGCACCGCACAATCCGGGCAGTGCATCGTGCCGAGTTTGCTGTAGAGAATCCGCAAGTAGTCATAGACCTCCGTGACCGTACCGACGGTACTGCGAGGCGAATGGCCGAGGTTCTTTTGCTCAAGTGCCACCGCCGGTGACAGCCCTTCGATGCGTTCCGCTTTGGGCTTTTGAACCTGACCGATGAACTGCCGAGCGTAGCTGGACAACGACTCGACATATCGCCGCTGGCCTTCGGCGTAAATCGTGTCCATCGCCAACGAACTTTTGCCGCTCCCGCTGGGACCACAAAAGACTGTCATCGCGTCGCGAGGGATTTCGAGGTCAACTGATTTTAGGTTGTGCTCGCACGCACCTTCGACCACCACGTGCGTTCGCGACTTGGCCGGCGGAGCCACGATGTCGCGGATCGCTTGGCCACGTTTCTTGGCTTGCCTTCGTTTGATACCGAGCACTTCGGCGAGCGCTGCACCGGTGTAACTGTCGTCGACTTTCGCGACATCTGCTGGCCGACCTTCGCCAACGACTCGGCCGCCACCGGCACCGCCTTCGACACCGATGTCGATCACCCAATCCGCGGTTTTGATCACGTCCAAATTGTGTTCGACAATTACAATCGTGTTGCCGCGATCGGCCAAACGATTGATCACGCCCAACAACAAATCAATGTCGGCGAAGTGCAAACCAGTCGTTGGTTCATCCAGCACATACAGCGTGCTTCCGGTGTCACGCCGACTCAATTCTCGCGAAAGTTTGATCCGTTGGGCTTCACCACCGGACAGGGTTGGCGATGGCTGGCCGAGCTTCAGATATTCCAGCCCCACATCGACCAGCGTCTGCAACTTCTCGGCGATCTTCGGAATGTTCTGAAACAAATCCAAAGCCTCCGAGATGTCCATGTTGAGGACATCCGCGATCGATTTGCCTTTGAACTGCACCGACAATGTTTCGCGGTTGTACCGTTGGCCTTGGCAGACCGGGCAGGTCACCCAAATATCGGCCAAGAAATCCATTTCCAACTTGGTCGCACCGTTGCCGTCGCAACCAGCACAACGACCGCCGTCCACATTGAAACTGAATCGACCGACCGAGTAACCACGTGCCTTGGCTTCGGGCAGCTTCGCGAACAGGTTGCGAATCTCGTCGAACACCTTCACGTACGTCGCGGGGTTGCTGCGAGGCGTCCGACCAATCGGCGACTGATCAATCGCGATTGTCTTGTCGAGATGCTCGAGACCTTCGATGGAATCATGGTCGCCAACTTCCGCTTCAGCACCGTTGAGCGCATTGCGAAGAGCGGGTTCGACGATCCCACCAATCAACGAACTCTTGCCGCTGCCGGAAACCCCGGTCACACAAGTCACCACACCCAGCGGAATGGAGACATCAATGTCCTTCAGGTTATGAAACCGTGCCCCGCGAATGGTGAGTTGCTTCTTGGGATCAACCGGGCGTAGCTTTTCACTCGGCGTGATCGCGCGAGCACCTGACAAGAAGGCTCCCGTGACGCTTTCCTTGGATCGACGCAGGTCGTCAATCGTTCCAGCAGCCACAATGTGACCGCCTTTGACACCGGGGCCAGGCCCAAAGTCCACAATCGCATCCGCTGCACGCATCGTGTCTTCATCGTGCTCGACCACGATCAATGTGTTGCCCGCATCTCGCAAACGGGTCAACGTCGTGATCAAACGATCGTTGTCACGCGGGTGCAAACCGATCGAAGGCTCGTCCAAGATGTAGAGCACACCCGACAAACCCGAACCGATTTGACCGGCGAGTCGAATCCGCTGGGACTCGCCCCCGGACAACGTCGGCGCCGTGCGGCCGAGCGTCAAGTATTCCAAACCCACACCGAGCAAGAACCCAATTCGTCCGCGAATTTCCTTGAGAGCTTCACCGGCGATTTGCGTGTCGGTTTTTGAAAGCGGAATCTCGCTAAAGAACTCCATCAACGAATCAATGGAGAGCTCGCACAATTCTGGCAGCGATTTGCTTTTCGATTCGGTAAAGTCTTTCGAGCCAGTCGAGATACGAACCGCGCAGGCCTGATCGTTCAGTCGCTTTCCATGACAATCCGGGCAATCCATCGTGTTCATGTACTTCTCGAACTGACGCAACTGCATCTTGTTGCGACTGGTTCGATAACGATCGAGCAACTCGGGAATGAAACCTTCAAAATTGCCAACGTACTTCTTTGCTTTGCGTCCGCCTCGCCAAGTGAATTGCATCGAATCATCGGCACCCCACAACCAAATCTGGCGAGCGATCTCAGGCAATTTGTCCCAGCGGGTTTCCAGCATCGTGCCGGGTTCGAGCTCCAACTCCGCGTCCATTGCATCAGCAACGCCGCGATAGATGTGACGGCGATAGCGTCCCAAGTCTCCCCATTTGCCGAGCAGCGCGATCGCACCTTTGCGAATCGACAACGACTCATCCGGGATCAACAACTCCGGCACAAACGTGTACAGACGACCGATCCCGTCACACGAAGCGCACATGCCTTGCGGGCTGTTGAAGCTGAACAATTGGGGCGTCGGCGGTCGGAAACTTCGGCCACAGTTCCCGCACGAATACTTCGACGAAAACAGTTGGTCATGACGAACCGGAGGCACATCCTCTCCGTTGGGCGGCCCCACCGAAGCGATCAGAGACGACTCGCCCAACTTCAGTGCCAATTCAACCGCTTCGACCAATCGCGGTCGTTCAATTTGGTCCGCGACGATTCGATCGATCACGACTTCCACATCGTGGCGACGGGTTCGATCCAACGGTGGTGGGTCGCTCAGCCGAAACGTTTCGCCATCCACACGAGCACGGTTGAAACCTTGCTTGCGGAGGTCTTCAAACAAGTCGCGGAATTCACCTTTTTGGCCACGAACAAGTGGGGCCATCACCCACAGTGTGCCATCTTCGATTGCGGCTTCGTTTTCGGAATCATCGGACGACTGATCGTCTTGCCAACCATCGGAAGCCAATTCCAACAGACGGCTCACGATGACATCCGTCGTTTGAGCCGCGATCTCGACGTCACATGCCGGGCAGTGCCCAGTGCCAACACGAGCGTACAAGACTCGCAAGAAGTCGTAGATCTCCGTGATCGTGCCGACGGTACTGCGAGGATTGTTGCCGGTCGACTTTTGGCTGATTGAGATCGATGGACTCAGCCCGGTCACCAGATCGACATCGGGCTTGGGCATTTGCCCCATGAATTGCCGAGCCGAATTGCTCAGGCTTTCGACGTATCGGCGCTGACCTTCGGCGTACAGCGTGTCAAACGCGAGCGAACTCTTGCCACTTCCCGATACACCCGAGAAACAAATCAGCTCCCCTCGCGTGAGCGTCAAATCGACGTCGCGCAAATTGTGTTCGCGAGCGCCTTTGACGATGATTTCCCGTTGCAACTTGTCCACTCATTGGGTCGGCGTTTGATACATCCATTCAGTCAGACGCATCGTCGAGAAAGTCAGTTCAATTCGTCGGCGCGATCGGCTGGCCCGCACAAATGACGCTGCAAGTAGCTGGCTCGCTGGACATTCCGATCGCTGGTCGTCAACACTCGGCCGTGCAGCTTTTGCAAGTGAGCCGGCTGGGTGTGGATGAACAATTTGTTGATCGTTGCCAATTGCACGTCGTCGATCAGCCCCAGGTTCACGCCCATGCGAACCTTGGACAAATAGTGCATCGTCTCTTCGCTGCTGATCTTCCGCGCCGTGCTGAGAATCCCCAGAGCGCGGCTGACATCGTCATGCAGATCTTGCTGGCCCTTGTCGATTAAAAATTCGCGAGCTTTGCGTTCGTAATCGATGATCCGCGGCACGACCTCTTGGCCGACCATTTCCAGCAACTCTTTCTCGGTGTGCCCGAGCGTCACTTGGTTGCTGACTTGATAGAAATCGCCCGTGTACTGCGACCCTTCGCCGTACAAACCGCGGACGGTCACATTGATCCGCTGCATGCTGCGGAACACCTTTTCGATTTGCTGGGTGATCACTAAACCGGGCAAATGCAGCATCACGCTGACACGCAGCCCCGTGCCGACGTTGGTCGGGCAAGCCGTCAGGTAGCCGAATTTATTGTGAAAGGCGTACAGCACCTCGCCTTCGATCGCATCGTCGATCCGGTCGATTTGCTCCCACGCGCTGACCAGATCCAGACCACTGTGCATCACCTGAATGCGCAAGTGGTCCTCTTCGTTGATCATCACCGAGTATTGTTCGCTGGGATCAATCGCCACGGCGCGGCTGCCTTCCGAATCAGCGATTTCCCGGCTGATGAGTTGGCGTTCGACCAAAAATTGGCGATCCACTTCGCTCAGCGTCGCGATGTCGACGTAGGGGATTTCGTCCCAATCGGGCAAATTCTCCAGCCGCGAACGAACCTGACGTTCGATCTTTTCACGATCCTCGGGGCTGCATTTTCGGATGAAGGGGAATCCCGCCAAATTGCGGGCCAATCGAATGCGGCTGCTGATCACGATATCGGATTCCGGGCCCGTGCCACGCAACCATTCACCGCTGTTTTTGACCAACACCGACAAGTCGGTGGCTTCTTTCATATCGCGTTTCCTCGACGTTTTGGCTCGCCTTGGATCGCGTTGATCTGATCTCGCAATTCGGACGCTCGTTCGTATTCTTCTCGTTCCACCGCGGCTTCCATTTCTTTTCGCAAACGGATCAGATCCGCCTGAGAATCCGCTGTCGCGGCCGCTCGGGTGGGCCGCTTTCCGGTGTGTTCCAGTGAGTCGTGAATGTTGATCAACAACGGTTTGAGGTCCGCTTCGAAGTGGTCGTAGTCCAGGGGGCAACCCAACCGTCCTGAATTGCGGAATTCAAAGAATGTGATCCCGCAGACGGGGCATTCTTTTTGGTCCAGCTTCCGCAATTCTTCCTTCGTTTGGCCCAATTGCAGCTGCTTGGCCAACGCACCCGCGACGCTGGAAACCGGCGTTGGTTCGCCCTTTTGCAACACGTTACGAGCGTGCTGCTCGCACAAGTGCAACACTTGCGGTCCATCGGGTTCGGTCAATTCGGTGATGTGGAAAGTCGCCGGTTTATCGCAGTACTGGCATTTCATGAGAGTCTCGCAGGATGGCTCGCTAATTTCGTGACACTGGTTCCGTGTCCCTGAACGTCCGGTGTTCAAGGCTCTCT